>CBDUVR010000036.1:0-9669 GCA_965370705.1 uncultured archaeon
TAAAACATTTACTGCGCCCGTAATTCTTAAATGGGCTCATGAACATTTTGGGAAAAAACTTGATATAGATAATGATGTTCCTAGGCGTCTTGATATTTGCCATACTATTGATGGTTTCAAATACTTATCATTTATGACAGAAAGAGGACCGAGAGGTATTCAGACACAATTTCCAAAAGGCAAATATAAGATTAAAGTAAGGGTTAAAGGAGACAATACTGATTTTTCCTATGGAGAATTTTTAATAGATTATGATGAAAATTGGGAAAATATTAAGATTTGCAACTTTGGAACTACTTAAGGGATTCTATTTACCCGCAGGACGAACTCCCCCCTTTCTAAAAAGAACTTAAACACAATTGAATATAACGTTTATTTGAATGAACTTTTCTGCGCTTTATGCGCCCCCATGGGACAAAAACCACACCCGTTACTCTTGCAACACCCGCAATCCATTCACAAAGCGCTCATTCACCACCCACAACCCCACCATTTTCCTAGCGCTTCCACAAAAACCATATAAACTTTACTCACCACAAAATCCCCACGTGATGCCAATGGATTGGAAACACTCTTAATAGACCCTGAACTCCTTCTTCCTATTCCCAAATATCAATGTTTTCTCTCAAAAGTCCTCCTCTTCTGGCGCCCCAGATAAACCCCCCGAAATTCCCAGAAAACCACTAAACCCAGCGCAAGCTCCCCCAAAAAAACACATCCCGCAACCGAAAAACATATAAACCTATCGCCCTATAAAACACTGGATGGTGAATCAAATGGGTGGATACCTTTGGAGCAAATCTGATTAAAAGCGCAAAAACAGGACAGATTATTCCAATCTATAAAAAAACAAAAGCACTCAAATGCCCCATAGAATTCTTTGCAAAACTTTCAGACTACGGGAGAAACCCGCACTGCCTGCTTCTCGAATCAGCAAGCACTTCTGCAAAATACGCACAATTCAGCATGGGGACAGCATCACCATGCCTGAAAATATTAGGAACCGGGAAAAACTTCAAGATCCAATCATTAAACAGCACAGGAAACCGGTATCTTGAGTTCATAAAAGACGACCTCTCATTCTGCGACACTGTAAAATACGAAAAAAACCACATCACAGGAACACTAAAACCAAACAGGCGCAAGCTCCAGACAGAACAGGAGCGCCTCAGGCAAAAAACGCATGTTGACATCCTGAGGGCAATCGCATTCAAATTCAGGCCAACCACAAAACCGATGATCCCCTATGCCGGCCTGTTCGGGACAATTTCCTACGACTTCATTGACCAGTTCGAGAGCCTGCCCAAAAACAAACACGACATCCTAAAAACACCGGACTACGAAATGTACTTCGCAGACAACCTCTTCATCTGCGACCATAAAAAAGGCATCACATACTTCATAGCAAACGCACTCATAACCGGCAAAAACACAGGTGAAATCCTGAAAGAGTGCAAAAACACAATAGACAAATACACACAAATACAAAACCAAAAAGAAATCCCAACGCCGCGAACCTACAAAAAAAAGAAAGTCAGGCTCACAACAGACACATCAAAACAGCAATTCATAGATACTGTAAACAAAATGAAACACCACATAAAAAAAGGAGACATATTCCAGGCAGTGCCCTCAAGAACAATAATGACAGAATACAACGCAGAGCCCCTTGACATATACAGGACGCTCCGCCGCCTCAACCCCTCACCCTACATGTTCTTCATCAATTCAGGGACATCAATCCTTCTTGGCGCATCACCGGAAATGTCCCTGAGAGTCGTGGGAAAGAAACAAAAAAAAGTAGAGATCAGGCCAATAGCAGGCACAAGGCCAAGAGGCATAATAAACGGGAAAATAGATGCTGACCTCGACTCAAAATACGAGATCGAGCTGAAACTTGACAAAAAAGAAGTAGCTGAGCACGTAATGCTAGTGGACCTCGCAAGAAACGACATCGCAAGAGTCTCAAAGCCCGGCACCCGTATAGTTGACGAGCCATTTGTCGCAGAAAAATATTCACATGTCCAGCACCTGGTATCCAATGTCAGCGGAACCCTGAAAGACGGCCTGGACGCGCTCCATGCATACCTTGCATCAATGAACATGGGCACCCTGACAGGAGCCCCGAAAATCAGGGCAATGGAACTCATAAGGCTAAATGAAAAAAACAAGCGCTGCCTCTACGGCGGCGCTGTCGCATACCTAACCCCGAGCAAAGACTTCGACTCGACAATAATCATAAGATCAATACACATAAAAGACAGCATCGCACACATACGCTCAGGCGCAGGCATAGTCTACGACTCGGTTCCTGAAAAAGAATACGAAGAGACAATAAAAAAAGCAAAAGCATGCCTGAGCGCAATAGAACTAACAGGAGGCGTAGAATATGAAAATCCTCTTGATTGACAACTTCGACTCATTCACCTACAATCTCGTAGATGAATTTGAAAAACGCGGCCATGACGTGATAATATACCGCAGCGACACAGGCATAAGCCACATAGACAAAGTAATCCAAAAAGAAAATCCGGGATTAATCATCATCTCCCCGGGTCCGGGAACACCGAAAGAAGCAGGCATATGCATACAGTTGATTAAAAAATACTCAGGCAGAATACCGATATTCGGAATATGCCTCGGTCACCAGGCAATCGTGGAAGCATTCGGCAAAAAAGTAGCCAGATCAAAAGAGACACTGCACGGCAAAACATCAGAGATCTACCACGACCAGAAATCAATATACAAAGCAATTGACAACCCCTTCACAGCAGGCAGGTACCACTCGCTTGCAGCGCACGAAATCCCAGAATGCCTCACAGTCACATCAAAAACAGAAACAGGCATTATCATGGGTGTGCGCCACAAAAAACACATCACAGAAGGCGTCCAGTTCCACCCCGAATCCATACTAACACCCGAGGGCGGGAAAATAATCAAAAACATGATTGATATAGCAACAGCAAACGAAAAACACAAGACAGCACAACACACCCACAACGGGGCGGGTGGGGGCTCGAGGACGGACACCACCAAACACAAAGGGGGAAATACTTTATGATATACTTTATGATACACATTACAACCCAACAAAAAAAAGGTGAAGAACCATGACTAGCATAAGAGACGCAATATCAAAACTCATAGACAGAAAAGACCTGACAGAACAGGAAACAACAGACGTATTCACGCAAATAATGAGCGGCAGCGCAACAGACGCGCAAATCGCCTCATTCCTCACAGCCCTCCGCCTCAAAGGCGAGACAATAGACGAGATCACAGGCGCAGCAAAAGTAATGAGACAAAAGGCAACATCTATCACCCCGAAAGTGAAAGCGCTCGTAGACACATGCGGCACAGGCGGCGACAGCACAGGCACATTCAACATATCAACCACAGCAGCATTCATAGTAGCCGGCGCAGGCATCCCGGTCGCAAAGCACGGGAACAAATCCGTCTCAAGCAAAAGCGGCTCTGCAGATGTTCTGGAAGCCCTCGGCATCAACCTGGACGTCACACCCAAAACAGTCACAGAATGCATTGAAAAAGCGAACATCGGATTCCTTTTCGCCCCGCGCTTCCATTCAGCAATGAAATATGCAATAGGCCCGAGAAAAGAGATGGGCATCCGGACAATATTCAACATCATCGGGCCGCTCACAAACCCTGCAAACGCAAAAGCGCAGCTAATCGGCGTCTATGACCCGGACCTGACAGAACCGCTCGCACATGCACTCTCAAACCTGGGAACAAAGCGCGCATACATTGTCCACGGCTATCCCCTCGACGAGATAAGCACAATAGGGCCCACGAAAATAACAGAACTAAAAGACAGCCAGATAAGCACCTATACAGTCAGTCCGGAAGAATTCAACATCAAATCCACAGACATCTCACAAATCGCAGGCGGAACACCAGAACAAAACAGCAGGATAACACTGGACATACTGCACAATAAAAAAGGCCCAAAATACGACATAGCGATCCTGAACGCAGCAGCAGCAATCGCAGCAGGCACAAAAGCAGAGACAATAAAAGACGCGATACCCATCGCAGAAGAATCAATAGAAAGCAAAAAAGCACTTGAAGCCCTCGAGAAACTAAAGGAGATCACAAATGCAAACTGAAACCACAAACATCCTGACAGACATAATAACCAGCAAGAAAAAAGAGCTTGAACTCAAAAAAAAACAGATCCCCCTCGAATCATTCACCCGCAACATAAAAAACAGCACAAAAAAATTCACACACGCAATAACAAAGAAAGATTCAGGCACTTTCCCAAAACTGATCGCAGAACTAAAATTCGCATCTCCCTCATCCGGCAAAATCATGAAAGCCACAAGCGGCGAAGTCTTAAGGATAACAAAGCTCTACAGCAGATATGCAAACGCAATCTCAGTCCTCACAGACAAAAAATATTTCAGAGGAGATCCGGAATACCTGAAAATCGCAGGCAAAAACACAGACCTCCCAATACTTCGAAAAGATTTCATAATAGACAAATACCAGATATACGAATCGCGGCATTACGGCGCAGACGCCATACTGCTGATCGCATCCGTGCTTGGCGAAAAAAACCTGAAAGACTTCATAAAAACCGCAAAAGACCTTGGCATGGACTGCCTTGTCGAGGTCCATGACAAAAAAGACCTCACTATCGCACTGAGCGCAGACGCAGAAATAATCGGCATCAACAACCGTAACCTGAAAACCATGACCACCGACCTGAACACAACCATAGAACTCTCGAAACACATACCAGAAAACACAACAATCGTAAGCGAAAGCGCAATAAAAACAAAGCAGGACATCGAATTTTTAGAGCCAGCAGGCATAGACGCAATACTGGTCGGAACAGCGATAATGAAAAGTGACATAGAGCAAAAACTAAAAGAACTGGCAGGTGCCCACAGATGACAAAAATAAAAATATGCGGCATAACAAACGCAGAAGATGCAAAAAAAGCCGCAGAACTCGACGCAGACGCACTGGGCTTCATATTCTTCAAAAAAAGCCCGCGATGCATAGACAAAGAAACAGCAAGAGAGATAATAAAGAGCCTCCCCCCTTTCATCGCAAAGGTAGGGGTTTTCGTAGACGAAAAAGAAGACATTGTCCGGGATACCCGGTCACACTGCGGCCTGACAGCGCTCCAGTTCCACGGGAACGAAACAAAAGAATACTGCGCCAAATTCAACAACGTAATAAAAGCATTCAGGATAAAAGACAAAAAAGACCTTGATAGGGTGAGAGAATACGAACCCCACGTGAGCGCAATCCTGCTTGACACATACTCAAAAAACCAGATAGGCGGCACAGGAGAAACTTTCGACTGGAGCATACTCGAAAAACTAGAAACAAAAAAGCCGCTCATACTCTCCGGCGGGATAACAGAAAAAAACGCAAAAACCGCCATATCAGCTGCAAAGCCATACGCGATAGACTCTGCAAGCGGCACAGAATCAGAACCAGGCAAAAAAGACCATATAAAGATGAAAAACCTGATAAACATTGTAAAAGGAAATGATAATAAATGAAAACAAGCACAAAATTCGGACCATTCGGAGGCACGTTTGTCCCGGAAACACTTATGAGCGCACTTGAGGAACTGGAAGAATCATACCTGAAACTAAAAGACAGCAAACCATTCAAAGACGAGCTAAATGACCTCCTAAAAAACTACGCAGGCCGCCCCACACCACTATACTTCGCAAAAAACCTTTCAAGAAAGTACGGCTGCAAAATATACTTAAAAAGAGAAGACCTCCTCCATACAGGCGCACACAAGATAAACAACACACTCGGCCAGGGACTGCTTGCAAAGCACATGGGAAAAACAAGAATCATCGCAGAAACAGGCGCAGGCCAGCACGGCGTTGCAACAGCAGTGGTCGGGGCACTGCTCGGCATAAAAACCGAGGTATTCATGGGCACAAAAGACATCGAGCGCCAGAAACTGAATGTCTTCAGGATGGAACTATGCGGAACAAAAGTAATACCAGTAGACTCAGGCGCAGGCACACTCAAAGACGCTGTAAACGAGACACTGAGAGACTGGACAGCAAACATCAAAACAACCTACTACATACTCGGCTCTGTCGTGGGGCCGCATCCATATCCCACGATAGTGCGCGATTTCCAGAGAGTAATCGGCAAAGAAACAAAAAAGCAGATAATGGAACTTGAAAGCCGGCTCCCTGACGCAATTGTCGCATGCGTCGGAGGCGGCTCAAACGCCATCGGGATATTCTCCGGATTCCTTGACAACAAAGAAACAAAACTCTACGGCGTCGAGGCAGCAGGACTGGGGCTCAACACAAAAAAGCACGGCGCATCCCTATGCAAAGGCACAGGCGGGATACTGCACGGCTCAATGTCATACATCCTGCAGGACAATGACGGGCAGATAGACGAGCCATACTCAATATCCGCAGGCCTTGATTATCCCGGGGTGGGCCCGGAGCACAGCATGCTGAAAGACACAGGGCGCGCAAAGTATGTCGGCATTACAGACAAGGAAGCATTAGCCGCCTTCAGGGAACTCTCGACAACAGAAGGAATCATACCTGCCCTGGAATCCGCACATGCAGTCGCCTATGCCCTGAAACTAGCAGCAGACCTGAAAAAAGACAGCACCCTCATAATAAACCTCTCAGGCCGCGGCGACAAGGACATGGAGCATGCAGCAAAAGCAATGGGGGTAAAAATATGAGCCGCATCAAAGATATGTTCAAGGCAAAAAAAGCATTCATCCCATTCACAGTACTTGGCGACCCTGACTTTGACACATCAAAAGACATCATCAAAGCAATGATAGACTCAGGCGCCGACATGCTCGAGCTGGGTTTTCCCTACTCAGACCCGATTGCAGACGGCCCGACAATACAGCTTGCAGACAAACGCGCACTTGACGCAGGCGCAACCACAGACAGGGCATTCAGGCTCATAAGAGAAATCAGGAACTACTCAGGCATCCCGATAAGCCTTCTTGTGTACTCAAACCTGATATACAAAAGAGGCATAGATAAATTCTACAAAGACGCAGAGCAGTCAGGAGTAGACGGAGTCCTTGTAGCAGACATACCATTCGAGGAATCAGAAGAATACACCGCAGCAGCAAAAAAGCACAACATTTCACCGGTATTTCTTGTGGCGCAAACCACAACCCCAAAAAGGCTAAAAGAGATACTAAGATGCGCCGGCGGATACCTCTATCTTGTATCAGTCCTAGGGGTAACCGGCAAAAGAAAAACAATCGAGGATGCGACAATCAGCCTCATAAAAACAACAAAAAAAGAGACATCTCTCCCCATTGCAGTCGGTTTCGGCATCTCTTCCCCGGAGCATGTAAAGACGCTGGTTTCAGCAGGCGCAGACGGCGCAATTGTCGGCAGCGCCATAATCCAGATAATCGAGCGCAACCTTGGCGACAAAAAGAAGATGGTTGATGAGGTTGGGGAGTTTGTTAGGGTGATGAAAGAGGCGATTGTAAAGGGTTCCTGAGAATATTTATAAGCGCTGTTGACTAATAGCTTTATCTATGCTTGCTTTGATATTTAATGCTGTTGTGTTTGTTGTTTTTTTTGTGTGTTATTTCACAGGTAAGGAGAAATCTCTCCACGCGCTGCGGTTATCTGTCAGGTCTTTTGAGAACATTGCGCCGGTATTTGTTGTTGTTATTTTGTTTCTTGTTTTTGAGCAGGGCTTGTTTTCAGGGGATGCTATCTTTGCTTATGTTGCAGGGGTTTCGGGGCTTTCAGGGTATCTTATGGCGGCTTTTGTGGGTGCGATTGTGCATGTGCCTCCTTTTATTGCGTTTCCTGTGGCAGGACCGCTTCTTGCCTCGGGTGTAAATCCCGGGTATATTGCTGTTCTTGTTACATCGCTTGTGATGGTCCATACTTTCAGCATACCTATCGAGGTCAAGGAGCTTGGACTTAAATTTGCCCTGATTCGCAATTTTTTGTGCCTTGTTTTCGCGATTCTTATCGGTGTCATTATGGGGGTGTTATATTGAAATCCTCGACAGTTAAGGGAATATTTGGTGTGGCTGCTTTGATTGCGGTTATTTTTGTGTATGTGATGTTTCCGGGTTATGCTGCTGATTATTCGGCTATATTTTCGATTCTTTTGTATCTGCCGGGGTTTTTTGTGCTGATAGGATTGTTTGAAGCATGGGTGTCTAAGAGTTTTGTGGTCTCTCGCTTGGGCGAGCAGTCCGGCTTGAAGGGGTCGGTGTATAGCTTCGTTATGGGGTGCCTGATTCCCGGGCCTTTGTATCTTGCGTTTCCTCTTGCAGGTGCGCTTTTGCGCAAGGGAATCAGCAGGTTTAATGTTGTACTTTTTATCGGTGCATGGTCGTCTTTTAAGGTCGTTGAGGAGATATTTGAACTGCATTTCCTGGGACCAAGGTTTCTGGTGATCCGGGTTCTTTTGACTGTGCCTTTTGTGATTGCTGTTGCTTTTATTGTCTCAAGGATTTGTTTTGATGATAGGTGACATTTGGTGGATTTTGTGCCGGCACGAGCGGATGGTGTTGCTTTGGGAGCGCAACTGGCGGAGCTGGAAAGCAAGCTATAAATACGTGTTTTCCTAATAGAAAAGTAGAAAAATAGTTAAATTTGTGCTTGGCTATTGTTTGGTAGGTGAAGTGATTATTATGGACAAAAGAATCGACCCCTGGGCAGCAGGCGACATAAAGAACTACGGCACCCTGATGAAAGAGTTCGGGATAGAGCCATTCAGCAACATAATAAACTCAGTCCCAAACATCCACAAATACATGCGCCGCAACATCATCTACGGCCACAGGGACTTCAAAAGAATCGCCCTCGCCATGAAGAACAGGACGCCATTCATCATGCTCACAGGCCTCATGCCGTCAGGCAAGATGCACTTCGGCCACAAGATGGTAGCAGACGAGATGATATACTTCCAGCAAAACGGCGCCCACTGCTATGTCTGCATAGCAGACATCGAGGCATACCTTACAAGGAACATGGACCTGAAAACCATGAAAGACCTCGCGATAAACGAATACCTCCTGAACTACATCGCCCTCGGCCTCAAGCCAAAAAAATGCACACTATACTTCCAGAGCGACTTCAAAAACAAATACAACACACTAAGCAAATACTTCGCAAAAAAAGTAACCTTCAACGAGCTGAAAGCAATATACGGGGACCTCACAACAGGCAAAATCACATCAGCACTGACCCAGGCCGCAGACATACTCTACCCGCAGCTGGACATCGGCAGGCCAACCCCGACAATAGTGCCTGTAGGAACAGACCAGGACCCCCATCTCCGCCTAACAAGAGACATAGCAGCAAGATTCAAAAGCGAATACAACTTCATTTTGCCCTCATCCACCTACCACATATACCAGAAAGGCCTTGGAGGCTCAAAGATGAGCTCAAGCGACCCGGCAACATACATTGCCCTGACTGACTCAAAAAAAGACGCAGAATCAAAAATCAAAAGAGCCCTGACAGGCGGAAGAGACACCCTTGAAGAGCAGAAGCGCCTCGGCGGCAACCCGGCAATATGCACAATATTTGAGCTCTACAAGTTCCACCTCATAGACGACGATTCAAAGCTCAAAAATATCTTTGACGACTGCAGCGCAGGCAAAATAATGTGCGGCGAATGCAAGATGCGCTGCAT
>CBDUVR010000037.1:0-9290 GCA_965370705.1 uncultured archaeon
TTTTGGGTTATGCACGCATTATAGATACATATATATTCAGTGCATCCTAAATGCTTCTGAAATTTCAAAAATTCAACAAAACACGTTCTACTACACACTAAATTTCCATATCCATATCATTTTGTTTGAATACACTTTATCCAAAAATTCCATAGAATTATATTTTGATACAGAATATATTGGACCTAGAAAGTGGGGTGCATTCAGGATATCCAATCCGCGGGTTAATGTATGTTTTGATATAACAAAATAATCGACATTCTTCATTCTAAACGTATCATATATCATCTTTTCATTCTGCTCATAATATACTGATTCGACCTTTTCCATCTCACCATATTCCAATCCGTTTATATTATAATATTGTAAATGTGATAATAATACATTCGCCAAAAACGTATCTGTAAAAATATTCCCTGACCGTGTCGCAAATTGTAAACCAGAAACCGTGGCAACATCATACTTTTCCAAGCTTCTTGGCGGTATTGTGAAATGAATCACCGATGATAAGATAAATAGTGTTATTAGGGAGATTATTAATGTGTTCTGTATTCTACTGTCCAGTTTAGACCTGCAGAGTTCATAAAATGTTAATGCTCCCAGCAAAGGTAGCATGTAGTCAAATGTCCGAGGAAGCACATTAGTGAATCCAAACAAAACAGATAATGGAATAAAGCTGAAAAAGAATGATAATACGAATTTATCATTCGTATTTAGTCTGTTTAGATATAAGTGTTTCAACTGGACATATACAAATACAAGCGATAGTGGGATTAAAATGACTTTTTCAATGATATAAAGATAGAAATATGCGCTCTTTTCATAGGATAATACATAAAAAATGACTCTGTCTATAACTTTTGGAAAATTTTTGATGAAATCGTTTATGAAATTTCCACTTATTTGCGAAACAATAAATAAAGAGATTAATGCAATTAGTGATATGATAATAGTAGTCATTAAAAGTTGTCTTTTATTTGCGCTACGATTAAATACATTCAGAATCAAATAAATAATACATGTACCTGTTAGTATTACAAAAATTGCAAAGAATGAGGATGTATGAGTAAAATAGCTTGCTAATAATAACGGGAATATGAGCGCCAGTGAGAGAATATTTCTATTTTCAATGAAGCTTATCAGTAAGAAGAGAGACATATAAAAATAGAAGATGTAAGATTCAACTATCACAAATGTTGAATTGGACAAAAATACAATTGCTGCAAACATTCCAATCCCATAAGAAGAGAACAGTTTACGAAAAAGAATGATTATAGACAGTACAGACATGACCAGAAAGATGTAAGACAACATTTTATTATCATATCCGCCAATAAATGAAGCACTCAAATCCATGGGTTTTACACTTTTTGAATTGATTGCGCTTTGGGCATTATTTGCATAAATGTTATCGTATTTCAATAGGCTGAAATCTGGGTTTACAAATTGTTTTCCTGCCAAAATCGGCTGGAAATTATAGGAACCGGACGGGTATAATGTCCCTAGATTACTGAAATATTGTAATACGCAGGCAAAAATTAAAATCATTATTATTGCAACATAAGGTTGTTTATTCACATCATACACCTGTCATTCATATACTTCCTGTATCTTAGTGGAAATATCATACCATGAATATTTCAAAGCAGGAGTGGAAATATCTCTTATTGTTTTGCTTCTTCCTGAGAGTAGTTTTATTAGCATCTTGGTCAGTTCATCCACATCTTTCGGTTTTATTACAATTCCCACAGAATTTTTCTTTATTTCTTTCGAGAGACCCACAATATCTGTTATAATAACCGGCGTTCCACAAGCCAATGCCTCAACCGCCACAATCCCAAACCCTTCCTGCTCTCTGGACGTTGATGGCAGCACAAAAACGTCCAGCTTATTGTAAAATTCAACCAGTCTGTCCTCAGGAACAAATCCCCAAAATTCAACATTTTGCGCAATTCCAAGTTCATCCGCCATTTTTTCATATTCTTGTACCAATGCGCCGCCCCCACCCACTAATAATCTGATGTCAGGTATTTTCTCCTTTGCCTGCGCAATTGCCCTCAGTAAATAATCAAGACCCTTGTACCGATGATATTCATCAAGCACAGAAAGAAAACCGACAATATTCTTGTTTTTTTTAATTCCCTTTATGGGTTTGAACCTATCAGCATCAACACCAACAGGTATAACAACGACTTTATCTCTATATCTTTCAAGGTACGGCGAATAATCAAGATATTCCGGTTGAGTGATGATGATTTTATGCGCTGTTTTCAAAACAAACTGGAGCAGAGTCATATTATATAATTTCGCAATATATTTTGAGAATCCCCCCCCGACAATGTCATTGTGATAGGTGACAACCAGTTTCTTTCTTCTTAAAAATGATATTATAGCACTCCAGTCCGCACTCCATGGCGTTGGCAAATGTGTATGGATAACATCACAATCTTCCTTAAGCAATTTAAAAGGAAGCATCGGCATGATATTTGTATTTGCGATTTTTCCAGTATATCTCAATCTATTGACCTCAATACCATCAATCTGCTCTTGCGCTTTTGATGATGCAGGTTCATTCGCACAAATTACTTTTACTTCATGACCCTGTTTAACTAACTGCTTTGACAGCCCGTACACATAATTTTCAACACCGCCAATGTATGGCTTAAATCGGCACGGAGTTTGTAATATTTTCATAAAACTATAGCCTCTTTATTTTCACTGTAAGAAAGACACAATATCTTGTAAGTAATTTTGAGAATATTCGCGAAACGAATACTGGAAAAGGATACACTCCAGTACCAAATAATTTTTCAACAGTAAAACCATGATATTTAGCTAAGTCTTTCAGCGAAGATACATTAAACAACTTAATATGACCATGCGTCTTTGTACCGTATAAAAAGTTGCCTACCTGAATTTCGCTAATCTGCAATCCAGGGGGTTGCATACCGAGATTAAGAAAAGCGAGATTATGAAACGAACATAAATTCGGAGTCGAAATAATTGCATAACCTGTTGGTTTTAAGACACGATGAACTTCCCTAAAGAAGTTGTCTGTATCAAGAACATGCTCTAATACCTGATTTGACACCACAGCATCAAAAGAACAGTCATTATAAGGAAATTTATGATTTGCATCGTGGCATTTCACATTGAGGCCTTTTAATTTGGCTTTTTTAACAAACTTTTCATCTATTTCAATGCCATGTATATCTTTTGCGCCAAGCGCTTTTGCAGCCTTTAGAGTAAAACTGCCGTCATTACACCCGACATCAAGAAGTTTGGTCTTTGTATTCCTCTCTAAAAGAGACAAAATCACTTTTTGATTACAATCATAATATCTCGATGCCAATCCGAATAATTTAGACTCATTCCAATCTTTCATCTAACCACGTACTTTTATCTCTCCAATAATAACTTTGTTATATTTGTGCACAATGTTTTCAATCTTGAGCCGTCTACCTGTCTTTGGATACCACAATCCAAGACCTATTTTTATGGTCCCGTTTACATTTTCAGGCACTTTGATGGTATAATTTTCTTTTACAATATCTCCCAGCAACCATTTTGATGTTTGAATGGGCGGTAGATGATCCTGCTGGAATAATATCCGTTCATTTTCATCAGTGAAATGCACAAAAACCATATAATCCTCATCCATCGCATCAAGGGCTTTCCAGTAATAAGTCACCTCAAACGTATCATTTGGATACAACAGACTCTCGTTGATATCATACCCCATGAACATAATCTTATACCCAAAAATCACAGAATAATTATAATGCCCCGGCCGTGTAATATTCACATACGGATCCGGCGCTTCAATATCTCTTGTTTCATTCGCTGTAGCATTAACGCCAGTATCATTTATACTTACCTGCACTACCATGCCCGTCGTCTCTGGCCTAATAACATACACCAGAGCAAGCAGCACAAGAATCACAATAATTACGCGCACCCAGCGGATTCTTCTTTCTGCCATCATTAACTATCAGAGGCACAACTTTAAAAGTATTTTCATTATCAGGAAGTAGTCCGAGCCTGCCGCCCGATAGCCCCAAGAATAACCATTGTCGCCCTTTTCGGGTCTGCTGCGCGCGTAATCGACCCGCCGACAACCGCGAGCTTCGCACCGGACTTGATAGCAAGCGGCGCAGTATCAGCCCTCATGCCGCCGGCAACCCCCATCGGTATGGAAATAGCCAGAGAAACCTTCTCAACAAGAGGAAACGGTATCTTTGCATTGCCGCTTCTCATCTGCTCATCAACAGAAATATGAAATTCAATGTAATGCGCACCCATCGCCTCAAGCTCTTTTGAGCGCTTCACAGGCTCTTTTATCGAAATCAGGTCAGCCATTATTTTAACATTATACTTCCCTGCAGCCCTGATAGCATCCTTGATCACAGGATCAGAAGACGCCCCGCAGATGCCTATAATATCCGCACCAGCGCGTGCCGCAATCTCGACCTCCTTGCCCCCGCTGGAAAGCGTCTTCAGGTCAGCAACAATTGTGCTGTTCGGGTGCTCTGCCCTTATCTTTCTCACAGCATCCATGCCTGCGCTCTTAACAAGCGGGGTACCCACCTCCAGCCAGTCAGCGCCCCCTTCCTTTGCTCCCCGCGCAAGCTTCAGGGCTTCCGGAAGGCTTCTAAGATCAAGCGCAACCTGCAGCTTGGGCCACACACCCTCGTTTTCAGGCAGCCTCTTCCGGGGGACCGCCTTTTTCTCAGAATCGCAATAAGTCTCAACATGTATCTTCGCATTCTCATGCGCACCAAAAGACACAACCGGAATCTTCACAAGCCGTGAAACCGCCCCGGTCATATCCTTGTTGAACACGCGCACATAATCGACGCCAATCTTCTCAACTTCCTTGGCGCGCCCTGCATCACTGCCAAAGATATCAACCATGATCCGGACACCGTATTTCCTTGCAGCACCCACAGCATCCCCTATAGTATGGTTGCCGGCATGCCCGGAAACAGTCACAATATCAGCGCCAGCCTGCGCAGCAATCTCAACTTCCATGTATCCTGTATCCATTGTCTTATAGTCAGCAATGATTCTCTTATAAGGATACAATCCCCTCAATTCACTTATAGCGCGGACACCGAAACTCTTGACAAGAGGCGAACCAGCCTCGATCCAGTTTCCGCCCTTCACATTCTTTCTGGCAACATCTAATGCCTCTTCCAATGACTCATGATTCAGCGAGATTATCTTTTTAGGCCATGATTCTGCAAACCCGATTCCAAGATTCATTAGTTTCTTCTCTTCAGGAACACCATTTTCATCCCACCCGCGAAGAGAGTAGTACTCATCAAGCATCTTGCCTGCGTTGTTTCTTTCCCCCTCAGCAGGACCACAAGGCATTGCTTCATCAAACCTTTTTGGCAGCCTGTCATCATTTTTTGTAAATCCTGCCCTGTTATTGAAAAGCCTCTCAAGATTCCATATCCTCTCCCCGGCCTTTTTAAGTTCCTCTTCATCAAAATACATGCCGGTTGCTGTTGTAAGCATCTTTGCATATATCCCGACCTCATAGAAGAAACTCTCAAACACAGCAAAAGTAGTAAACTTGCACATTATAAGTGAATCCATTACAGCAAATATGTTTTCAACATCGCGCACTTTTCTTGCCTTGTCTTTCAACTCAAGGTTGTCAAGGTACCTGGGTGTTGACAATACCTCCTGAGGTATCATGTATGCTCTCACGTGGCACCCGCCGCGGTTAGAGGTCATGTATGAAAGCGCCTGCCCTTTTACGCCCCTCGGGTCATAGGCAGGAAGCTCAAGCCCCTTCACATTGATTGCAAAATCACCAGCACCAAGCTTCTCACCCATCCTCTTCGTACCCAGTGCAAGCATAGCGCCAATATCTTTTTTATACGCAATCTTCTCAAGAAGTACAGGAATAATCGCCGTATCACCAAACTCTATCTTCTCCCTGATAAGCCCTCTCTTTGAGCACTCCATAGCAAACCCGATAGTATTCCCGGCAGATATTGTATCCATCCCAAGCTCATTGCAGAGATTGTTCGCGATCGCCACAGTCTTCGCATCAGAGTGTCCGCACTGCACTGAAAGCGCCCACGTGCTCTCATACTCAGGCCCGTGCGTCTTCACCCCCTCGACATTTGCCACTCTCCCGCACATTATCGGGCACAATGAGCATCCTGTTCTTTTCACAAGATACTTCTGCATTGTCTCTCCTGTCAGGTTTTCTATATTATCCGAAAACCCTTCCTGGAAATTATTTACAGGCAAAATGCCGTGCTTGTTCACAGGGTTCATAAGAACAAGGGTCCCGAAACGCCCGAGTGAATCCCCTGTAACCGGGTGGCCCTTAAGTATCTCAATGAACCGCTTCCTCTGCTCACTGAATGCATATTCATTTGCAGGCTCTATCTTTTGCGTGCCGCGAAGCGCAATCGCCTTGAACTTCTTCGACCCGAGCACAGCGCCAAGCCCGCCCCTGCCGGCAGCGCGCCCCCTGTCAACTATGATTGATGAGTACAGCACAAGATTCTCTCCTGCAGGCCCGATGCACGCAACCTTGAACTTCTCATCCTCGAGAGTCTTTGTGACATCCCCTGTAGTCTTCCCCCACAAATGCCCGGCATCTTTCAGTTCAGCATGGTTGTCAGTAACCTCAAGATAAACAGGCTCCTCAGACTTCCCTGTAACAATAATCCCGTCATACCCTGTCTTCCTAAGCTCATACCCGAAAGTTCCCCCGACATTAGAATCAAATATCGTGCCAGTAAGCGGCGACTTGGATGCCACAGAGCAGCGCCCGGACGCAGGCGCAATCCCCGTAAGCGGACCTGTCATAATCACAACTACATTTCTGGCGCTCAAAGCATCAATTTTAGCATCAAGTTCATCTGAAAGTATCTTGACGCAAAGCCCCCGTCCCCCAATATACTTTACAATATCCCCGGGGTTGACATACTCTTCACTAACACTTCTTCTTGTAAGATCCACCCGAAGAATTTTTCCCCTGAACACCATAAAAACCAGCTTAATTCAATGAAATTCAACTTAATTATAGAAACAACCAAATCATTAAATAGGTTTTGGCGTGTTCCAGCTTTTTGCAAATCATCGAAACATACTTAACCATTTCTTCTCCTCTATTCTATCGGTGATACCATAAAAGAACTAGACTACCTGTTTGTGCTGAAAGCGCTTGATGAGATCCCGTTCGGCGTAGGGCGCAGGCTCCTTATCGACTTTCTGCAGGGCAAAACCAGTAAATCCATTGCAAGAAACAGGCTGCATCTAAAGAAAAACTTCGGCAGCATGGCTTATGATAATGATGAGCTGGATGAGATGATAGGCAGCCTTCTTCTAAATGACATGATCCAGGTGACTCCTGTGGATGGCAACAAATTCTGGAAAGTCCTCCAGTTGACAGGGAAAGGGAAAAAAGAGATAGCAAATCCTTCCCTCTATAAAAGAAAGCTCTCGTTTAATTTCAGGGAAACAAAAACAGAGATAACTGACGAGGACAGGAACCTGTTTGGCAAATTTGATGATTTTCTTACCCGGTTCAATGATGAGCAAAAAAAATCAATTATCAGCGATAAAGCACACATATTATGCCTCGCAGGAGCCGGCTCAGGAAAAACAACAGTGCTTACAAAAAGAATAGAATTCCTTGTCAGGTATCACCGATGCGATCCTCGCCGGATCCTTGCAGTAACATTCACAAGAAAAGCAAGGCAGGAAATGATGAAAAGGCTGAAAAAGGCAGGCAATCTTGATTCAGTAATGGTCGAGACATTCAACTCATTTTCTGAAAAGATCCTGAGGCAATATAATGATTTGGTCTACGACAAGCCGGTCACAGTCATCACCTACCGCGACAGGATCATGATGATCACAAGAGCTCTCTCGAAAATAAACATGACCCTGGCCCAGGCAACAAACGTATATTTCAGTGATGCGCAAAAAAGAGGAAAAGAAGAAGACCAGCTTGCAAACATATTCATAAATGACTGCTTTTTTCTCAGAGACTATTTCAAATTCAAAAACAAGCCAATAGAAGAATCCTCTTTCGACATCCTCGATGCAGGCCAGAAAGAGAGCGCAGCCATGGTTTTCGCAGTCTGCAGCTACATTGAGGCATACATGAGAAAGCACGGTCTGCGCGATTTTGCAGACCAGCTGGTTGACACCATAAGCCTTTTTGAGACCCGCAAGGAATTGGTGCCGGAATTTGACCATGTGCTCATAGATGAGTACCAGGACATAAACTCAACCCAGATAAAGCTCGTCGACATCCTGAACCCGAAAAACATCTTCTGCGTTGGTGACCCGAGGCAGTCAATATACGGCTGGAGGGGCTCTGACATAAGACACATCCTGAATTTCGAGGAAAAATACCCCGACTGCGACATAATCACACTCACGAAAAACTACCGCTCAACAGAGCACATAGTGAACCTCATTAACAATTCAATAAAGAACATGAAGCTTGCAGACCTGGAATCGGCAATTGCCGGGGAAAAAGACATAAAACTCCTGAAATTTGACAGGGAAGCTGCTGAATTTGAGTTCATTCTCCAGAAGATAATCGCATCAGAGGCGCCGGGGAATGAAATATTTGTGCTTGCAAGAACCAACAGGCAGCTAAATGACCTCTCGCAGCTGATGAAAGAGCGCAGGATAAAGCATGTTGTAAGAAGCGATGAGATGAGAAGAAGCGCAAAAACCGCACAGGACGACATCACACTTGCGACAATACATGCAATCAAGGGTATGGAAGCAGAAATGGTCTTTGTAGCCGGCTGCACTTATGCCAATTTCCCGTGCAGGGGAAGCGAGCATCCTGTGGTGGATATGGTGAAAGTGGAAGAATATGACAAGGAAGAAGAAGAAAGGAGGCTGTTCTACGTTGCGATGAGCAGGGCAAAAAACAGCCTGTACATGACATATTCAGGCAGCAAGCCAACTTATTTTATTACTGACAGCATGCTCTCGATAATGGAAGAAAAAGAGATGGACATACAGCCAAAAGAGAGGCTAATCAACATGGAACAATCCGGTGATGTGGTAGAGCGCCTCAAGAGCTGGAGGAGGGCGCTGAGCAGCCAGCAGAGTGTCCCTGCATTCATGATAATGCATGACAGGACATTGATGGAGGTTGCGCAAAAAAAGCCAGTGACATTCGCTGAACTGGAGCAGGTGCACGGCTTTGGGCCTGCGAAAGTTATGAAATACGGCAGTGACGTCCTAAAGATTGTTAATGGGTGAATACCTCCACACATCCTGCAATTCAA
>CBDUVR010000038.1:0-9257 GCA_965370705.1 uncultured archaeon
CTCAATCTGGTATCTCCACTAAAGATAGGCAATGTAATATCATGGAAATTTAATGAAAATAGTTATGCTTATGAGCAGATTGCACATCACAGCATTAAAACCATGGCAGACAACCCGCCTCTTTCAGATCTCAGGATAATTTTTATGAAGAAATTCTCCAACAGCGGCTTAAGAGAAGCAAGAATCTTTGGCTCAGTTGCAGAGAGAAAAGAGGAACCGGAAAGCGATATCGATTTGCTGGTTATAGCAAAAAACGAAAAACACAAAAATCAAATTAAAAAAATAACAGCCGAACTTTCACAACTATGCACTGAAAGGTACGGCAATATGCTCTCCCCGTATATCATCACAGAAGAGGAAGCCAAAATACCTGCAAACAAAAAAATAATTGAAAGCGCAAGAATGGGATTTAGTGTGATATAATGAGAACAAGAGCAGTCGACAGGCACAAAGCACACGATTACCTCAAAAGAGCAAAGGAGTGCAAAAATTCAATGAACCGCAGCTATGATGAAGACGAGTGGAATGCGTGTGTAATAAATGCGGTACATTGTGCTATCGCCGCTGCTGATGCATTCTGCATATGGAAAATAGGCATCAGGCATGCCGGTGAGAGGCATGAAGATGCTGTAAGACTTTTTTCGCAAACAGATTCACAGGACACAGAAATTAGAAATGCATCCAGACACTTACAGGAACTGTTGGGCATAAAGTCAAATGCAGAATACGGTGAAAAATTGATGGGAGAAAAAGAGGCCTTACTAGCAAAAAAACATACTGAGCGACTCTTTGATTTTGTCCAAAACAGAATATTGATATAATTAGCATTTGCCTCTTATTATAAACATCATCCTAGAAGTGTGATTACAAATCATATCTCGTAGTCGCTTAAATAAGCAAAAAGTTTTTTTTTGGCATTTATTTTCATAGGCCGCATCGTATCTCTGCCAGGCAATCCTCGCAATTGGCTGTATATCGTATCAATTTCACATTCAAGCAGAGATTCAAATCTATTCAAATAATTCTTATCACCAATGCATTCAATATGAGATATTTTTTTTGGCAAGATAGACGTGTCCGGTGCTGTGAGAATCTCGTTCCATTCACGAAGGGACTTATACCTGCAATCCACTTCAGCTAAATAATGGTCTTCCGGTGGGTGTTTAATTACTGCTACAATATCGCTATTTACATTACAAAGTATGTATCGTGTGTCTAAAATCTTTGGGTCATCCTCCTTCTGAAGTATTTCATCAGCTGTTTTTTCGTTTCCTGATTGAATACCAAATACATGTATTTTTTTTGATTCAGTACGTCCCAAAAATGATGGCGATAATGTTGTTTGCATGAGTTATTTTACTACTAATAAGTATTTAAATGTTTGCATGATGTGCCAACGCTCAGCACTACTTACCATAACAAATGTCTAGAAAATTGTGGAGTATTTTTATGCCTGCGCTGCCGCTTTTTTCAGGGTGGAACTGGAGGCCGAATAGGGGCTTTTTTTTGTGAAATATTGCCTCAATCCGGTCCTTTCTGGATGATGCGGCAATGAGCAGTTCATCAGGCAGGTCCTTTAAATATCTTGAGTGATGTTCATAGACTGTGATAGTGCCGGGCAAATCTTTGAATATCTTGGTTTTTGTGTGAATATTTACTTTTAATTTGGGATTCAGTGAGGGCTTTTTGAGTTTAACGAGTTCTGCGCCGCAGGCAGCGCCGATGATCTCATGACCGACGCAGATTCCAAGGACTGGCACATTGTAATTCACAAGGCAGGCGATGTCTGCTCTTATTGTATTGAATGATATTTTCTCATCAAGGCAGGGCATCCCGCCTGATAGAATTATGCCTTTGTATCTGCTCTTTTCTATTGTCCTGAGCGTTGTCTTCTGGTCTTTTATGGTGTACTTTATATTTCGTTTTTTGAGTATTTTCTCTATTAATGGTACGTTCCTGCTGTGATTGTCGATGATTAGTATCATAATGATATTTTGATGTGAGACATATAAATAGGTTAATGAGCTGAAACCATAAATTGCCTATCGGCACGCCATACCAATTAGCTATATATAATTAAAAATCATGGAATATACTGGGTATTGGAGGATTCCAAACTTTTGAATTGAAGGGTATTGATTAGGATACAATTAAAAACAGCAGAAGATATTGAAAATAACAGCACAAAGGTGAAATAACATGGATTCAAGCAGTGCATTAGTAGTATTTCAGGGGAAACGTATCAGAAGAACATGGCATAATAATGAATGGTGGTTTGCATTAGAGGATATTGTTTTTGTTTTAACTGAATCTAAAGATCCTAAACAGTATATTCAAAAGATAAAGCAAAGAGATGAACCTTTAGCTCAAGGGTGGGTACAAATTGTACATACCCTTTCAATTGATACAATCGGTGGGAAACAAAGGATGAACTGTGTAAATACAGAAGGAGCCTTTAGGATTATCCAGTCAATTCCATCTTCCAAAGCAGAACCATTCAAAAGATGGCTTGCAAAGATTGGCTATGAACGAGTACAGGAGATAGAAGACCCGGAATTAGCGCAAAGACGGATGAAAGAACTATACAGGAAAAAAGGATATTCCGATGACTGGATTGAAAAAAGGGTTCGCGGAATTGCCATCAGACATGAACTGACAGACGAATGGAAGCAAAGAGGTATTGAAAAGAAAGCAGATTTTGCTATTCTAACAAACGAGATTAGCAGAGCAACATTTGATAAAACAGTTGAAGAATATAAGCAGTTTAAGGGACTCAAAAGAGAGAACCTGAGAGACCATATGGATGATATTGAACTGGTTCTTACTATGCTTGGCGAGACCACCACTACGAGATTTACCCGCGACAGGGATTCCCAGAGATACCATGAACTGCAAAAAGATGCAAATGATGGTGGAAACGTGGCAGGCGCCACCAGAAAAGATATTGAATCAAAATTAGGTAAAACTGTTGTTTCTCACAGCAATTATCTTGAAACTCCTGAAAAACAGAAAAGAATCAAAGATAAAGCAGATAATGAAAGAAAAGATTAGAAAGCATGCAGGAATCAAGATTTACCTTATGCTCAAAATGTCGGAAATGACTGCGCCTGCGGTCTCGTATTTGCCTGCGCCGTAACCGACTACAGTTACCTCTCCTGCCATGTCGAGTTTCAGGTTCAGGGCGTTCAGGGTGCCCTCAACTGCAAGGGGGTGGCTCTTTTTGACTAATCTTGGCGCAACTCTTAACACATTATCACTAACCTCAACAATAAGCTTGACGGAAAATCCGTTTTTGCCTGCAAGTGAGACGAATTCCGGTGTGATTCTTGTGATGCCCGTCATATCAACATCATTCATGCCTGAATCTTTTGAAAAAAATTCGTTTGCAAGAATTACTGCTTTTGCTGCTGCGTCAATGCCGTCAACATCGTATGCAGGATCTTTTTCTGCTATGCCCTGCTCCTGCGCCTCTTTTAGTATTTGTGCAAAAGGAGCGCCTTCTGCAGCCATCCTTGTGAGGATGTAGTTTGTGGTTCCGTTAAGGATCCCGCGGATGCTTTGAATGCTGTTCCCGCGAAAATTTTCTCTTACAAGGTTCAGAACCGGCATGGCTCCGCCGACTGTTGCCTCGTAAAGGAGTTTTACATTGTTTTTTTTTGCGACCTGTTTCAGTTCGCGAGAGTGAAGCACCAAGGGGCCTTTGTTTGAAGTCACCACATGGCACCCATTAGACAAAATCTTCTTGATAAAAGAATAACCTGGCTCTCCATGTTCTATATTTGTCGGAGTCAACTCAACATAAACATCTGCGCATTTCATATCAATCATTTTATCTGTGTCAAGAGCCATGTCTGCTTTTGGATATTTTTCAAGCGGGAGACCCGCAGTATTTTTTATAAGGTGCCCTAAGTCAATTCCGTTTTTGTCATATACGCAGCAGTTTCTCGCGCATATTCCTGCTACTTCTATGTCAAGCTCTTTTTTGTGTATGAGCTCAACAATGCCGCGCCCAACTGTTCCAAAGCCGATAATGCATATTTTCAATATAAACACCATTACACAGATTCTATTATCTGTATGTTTTTCTTTTCGCCGATTTCTTTCATTTTTGACATTAGCAGATTGCACCCGTCTTTTTTTGAGGTGTCTATGCTAATCTGCAAAATTGCGCATGATTCTCTGCCACGTTCAGGCATCTCTATCTGCATGTCAGATACATTGCAGAAACCTAAAGATTCAATGGAAATGATTGTTTCACTCAAGTCAGTATGCATAATATGACCAATCATCCCGACTACAATCTCATCAAAACACTTAAACTCATCTACTTTGATGACTTTGATGTTTTCTTTTTTGTATCGCTCAAGAATCTTCTCCAGCTGTGCTTTACTGTCAATATCAAAAACCAGGTGAACAGGAAGACTGCCTTTTTCTGATTTTTCGTCGCGCCTGTGGATTATGCTGATGATGTTTCCGCCAGCGTCCCCAATTGGCTCAATTGCCTTTATTAACTCGCCAGGTGCATCTTTTGGCATGACGTCAATTGATATTCTCATGTGAAACAACCATTTATTTTTTTGATTCTATCTCTTTTTGCAGATCTTCTATAAATTTATCCAGACTAACATTGAATGTTACTTTTCCCTCGCGGGTGCGCGATGTTATGCAGTTTTTCTCTATCTCCCTGTCGCCGACAACTATCATGTAGTTTATTTTCTCAAGCTGGGCATCGCGTATCTTGTGCTCGACTTTTTCCTGGCGGCAATCTGATTCTACCCTGAACCCGCTGGCTTTTAGTTTTCCTGTGATTTTTTCTGCATAAGGCCGGTGGCGGTCTGCAATGGGGATTATTTTTGCCTGGACAGGGGAAAGCCAGAGTGGGAATTTCCCTGCATAGTGCTCAATTAAAATACCTATAAATCTCTCCAAAGCTCCATATACCACACGATGCAGTAATACAGGCCTGTGCTTTGTATTGTCTTCACCAACATATTCTAAATTAAATTTTTCAGGCATTGTAAAGTCCAGCTGGATTGTTCCGCACTGCCATGTCCTTCCAATGCAGTCCTTTATATGAAAGTCAATTTTCGGTCCGTAGAATGCGCCGTCGCCTTCATTAATCCTGTATTTCATTTTTTTTGCCTTTAATGCATCTTCCAGCGCTTCTGTAGCTCTTTCCCAAGCCTCGTCACTACCTATTGAATTTTGTGGTCTTGTGGATAACTCAACAAAGTACTCAAGTCCGAATTTTCTGTAGATTTTATCTGCCAATTCAATAACTCCGATAATTTCATCTTTTATCTGGCTTGGCATCATAAAAATATGAGCATCATCCTGCGTAAATACCCTGACTCTGAATAGCCCTGCCAGAACTCCGCTTAATTCGTGCCTGTGGACCATACCAAATTCCCCGACTCTTAAAGGCAGTTCTTTATAGGAATGCACCTTCTCATTATATATCAGCATTCCTCCAGGGCAGTTCATCGGCTTTATTGCATAGTCAACATCATCGATTTTTGTAAAATACATATTTTCTTTGTAATGGTCCCAGTGCCCGCTTTGTACCCATAATCTTTTGTTTAAAATAATCGGGGTCTGAATCTCCTGATAATTCATTTTGCGATGCTCCTCTCTCCAGAATTTTATAAGCTCGTTTTTGATTATCATCCCGTTATTATGAAAGAAAGGAAATCCTGCTCCTTCGTCGTGGAAACTAAACAAATCCATTTCCTTTCCTATTTTCCTGTGGTCTCTTTTTTCTGCTTCTTCAAGGAGATGCAGATAATTATCAAGTTCTTTTTTGGATTGAAATGCAGTACCGTATATTCTTGAGAGCATCCTGTTTTTTTCATCGCCTCTCCAGTAGGCGCCGGCTACTTTCATTAGCCTGAATGCTTTTATGTATCCTGTGCCTGGCATGTGCGGACCGCGGCAGAGATCCTGGAAGTCTCCCTGTTTGTAGAAGGAGATTTTTTTGTCTTCGAGGTCGCTTATGAGCTCTTTTTTGTAGGGATTGTTTTTGTAGTATGTTAATGCGTCTTTTTTTGGCATTTCCAGTTTTCTTATGGATATGTTTTCTTTTATGATTTTGTTCATTTCTGCCTCTATTTTGGAGAGATCCTGCTCAGTAAACGGCTTGTCCACATCAAAATCATAGTAGAACCCGTTTTCTATGGCTGGACCTATTGTGGGTTTTGCATTCGGGAACAAGCGGAGTACTGCCTGTGCCATTACGTGGCTTGTTGTGTGGCGCAGTATCTCAAGCGCTTCTTCTGATTTTAGTGTGATTATCTCAATTTTTGCGTCTTTTTGGATTTTTGTGTCAAGGTCTGCCTGGATGCCGTCAATTTTACCTGCTATGGCTGCTTTTGCAAGGCCTTCACCGATGCGTTTTGCGATGTCGATAATGGCTGCGCCTGCATCTGCTTTCATTTTGCTTTCGTCAGGGAGGGTTATTGTTATTTTGCTCATCATTATCGCCTCGCAAATATTGTCTGCTATAATTTATACAATTAAGTATAACCGCAATACTTAAATAAGAAATGCAAAATCCAAAGAAAAGGCTACAAAAGGCCGCTGTGGACATATTTCTTCCAAAAGTATATAAGCTCTGCATCATTTAAGAATGACTATGGAAAGCTGGTTAATTTATACCATAATTACTTATTTTCTCTGGGCACTCACCAATGTCATTGATAAATCATTTTTAGATAAGAAATTTAAGAGCCCGTTCATCTATGCACTACTCGGCGGCTTGTTCCATCTTGTAGTTATAATTTTAATCCCGTTTGTAGGATTTTCAATGCCAACCCTATCTAACATTATTATCGGACTATTTGCAGGAGCTCTGCTTTTTGCCTGCATTATACCCTATTTCAAGGCACTTTCTTGTGATGATGCTTCAATAGTCGTACCTTTGGGAAGCATATCAGCACTGATTGTATTAGTTCTCTCTTTCATCTTTTTGGAAGAGAGTTTGAGCGAGAAGGAACTCATTGCATTCTTTCTCTTTCTCTTCGGAGGATTTTTACTGTCAATAAAAAATTCAGGTTTCAAAAAAATACAGTTTACGCCAGCACTGAAATATATATTGATAAGTAGTTTTATGTTCGCATGCACCCTTATTCTGATGAAATATACTTTCAGTAATGTTCCGTTTTTTGAAGGATTCATTCTGTTGAGAATGGGAACAGTACTGGCATGTGTAATTCTTCTCGCGAATAAAGAGAACAGGACCCATCTTAAAATACAATACCGTGAACTGGCTCTTAAACCCAAATTAGTTTTTGCATCAAACCAAATAATAGGCATATCAGGCCATTTCTTTTTCAATTTAGCTATCTGCCTGGGAAGTGTCTCTTTAATTAGCGCGGTTCAGGGAACACAGTATTTATTTTTATTTCTCTTGGCGCTTATTTGCACACGATTTTTACCAAAATTATTCAAAGAAGAACTGAACAAAGAAATAATCGCAAAAAAGGCAATAGCAATACTTCTAATTTCCATTGCAATATATATTTTGAATGTTTGAACATAATAAGTTCAGAATTATTTGTATCTAATGTTCAACTTCATCAGCTGGTTTATAGCCCGGCGAAGACTTAATCCACCTTTCTGACTCAACCAATTTTGACATCAAATCCTCTGCATTGAGAGAGTGTTCTTTCATATGTCTTTTTAGGCAGTCCACTCATTTTTAAGTAGCATAACATATTTAAATATTAGTGCGCTATTCATGTGTATGCGCTACCACAACACAGAACTCCTCTCACTAATACTAAGAGTAAACAAATCCACAATCTCAACAAACGATCTGGCGCCTCTCTTAGGCATATCCCAGCAGAGTGTCTCAAGAAAACTAAGAGACCTCGAAACCAAAGGATTAATCAAACGCGAACTATGCAAACAGGGACAAAAAATAACAGTACTCGATAAAGGACACACACTTCTCAAAACAGTCCTCTATGAGCTAACACAGGCAACAGGCAGCGCAAAACCCCCCCTGAACTTCAGAGGATACATCGTTTCAGGCTCAGGTGAAGGCTCTTACTACCTCAGTCAGGCTCAATACTACACACAGCTTAACGACAAACTCGGATTTTCACCATTCAGGGGGACACTCAATCTTGAAATCAGGGATGAGCTTAACCTGGGGAAAAAGGACGAATTTACAGGCAGCGTGCCGATAATAATCAACGGGTTTTCTGATTCCGGGAGGAGTTTCGGGGATATTATGTGCTTCAGGTGCAGGATTGGCGACACTGAGGGCGCTCTCTTGGTTCCCAAAAGAACGCATCATGACGAGAGGATAGTTGAGATTGTGGCGCCTGTGAACCTCCGGGAGACAATGAATCTTGATGACGGGGATGAAGTGGAGGTGACTTCTTATTAGAATTGGTGTTGTAGACACAACCTTTGCAATGCTCAACATGGGCGACATTGCAATAGACGAAATCAAAAAAAATGTCGCCTGCGATATTTTGAGGAGGACTGTGCCTGGTGTGAAGGATCTTCCTGCTGCATGCAAGATATTGATTGATGAGTATAAATGTGATATTGTGATGGCGCTTGGGATGCCGGGGAAAGAGGCGATTGACAGGCAGTGCGCGCACGAGGCATCAATGGGTATCATTAATGCGCAGCTTATGACCAATACCCACATTATCGAGGTTTTTGTGCATGAGGATGAAGCAGAGTCATTGAAGGAGCTTGCAAAGCTTGCTGAAAAAAGGGTTCGTGAGCATGCGCAGAATGCGATTGATATTGTCATGTACCCGAAGAGGCTTGTCAGGATGGCGGGCACCGGGCAGAGGCAGGGCGGAGAGGACAGAGGCATGATTAAATGAAAGGTGATGTTATGAATGACAAAAAAGTAAAATTAGGGATTGTTGCTGCGGAATTTAATTTTGACCTGACGCAGGCAATGATAAATCTTGCAAAAGAGCATGCGAAATTCCTGGGCGCTGAGGTTGTTGAGACAGTTCTTGTGCCGGGGTGCTTTGAGATACCGTTTGCATGCAAAAACATGCTTGAGAGAAAGGACATTGATGCGCTTGTTGCGCTCGGTTCGGTAATTGAAGGCGCTACGAATCATGATGAGATTGTGGCGCAGCACTCTTCAAGGAAGATTATGGATATTGCGCTTGAGTACAATAAGCCGATTGGCTTTGGCATAACCGGGCCGGGAATGAGCAGGCTTGAAGGGCACCAGAGGATAAAAAATGCCAAGAGCGCTGTTGAATCTGCGGTGAAGCTTG
>CBDUVR010000039.1:0-9218 GCA_965370705.1 uncultured archaeon
TAAGCTTTTCGCTTTATACAAAGTGTATGGATCCTTATGGCTTGACATTAGAGGATGTAAAAGATGTAGTAATAGGGTGCGGGTTGTATATTTCGTGTGAACGTAAGCCTCTGCCTCTTGGCAATAAATATATTATTGAGGCAAAAGGGCAAGACGGTGAATATTCCCAGATAATATTGTGCTCTTCTGATGTTGCTCATGAGAACAGGGCTGAATCTTTTCGCGATTATCAGATAGAGGCATCGCATAAAAAACCGATTAATTTGGATTCTGATTTATTTTACAGTGCAATTATCAGAACAAAAAGTTTGGAAGATGTATTGCAAAAGAACGGGATACACAAAATAGAGGAGTATAAACGAGTAAATGAATTGAGAGAAAGATGGAATGTTGAGGTTGTGAACAATGACAATCCATTATGGTATAAAATAGTGATTGGTTTCCGTTCTGATACTGAGCCGGCCCCAAATACTCTTGATAAAGAATCATTGAAAGAGGCAATAACACGTATTCTCGGGTTTGGAGAAATTATTGGTGCACTTGTCGAAGAAAAACAGAAACAGGGGGAGTTATCAGAAGATTACGTGGACCAGTTAGTGGAGAGAGTAACTGGTAAATAGGGATGAGAAGGACAGATGAACATATCGTATTACATTGATGTCTCTCAGTTTGAACTATTCTTCTTTCTCAAACATTCTGCAAATTGCTTCTTTAACCCTGTAATTGGAATTATACAATTCTCTCTTTAATTCAGCTAGAGATGGACGCGTGCCAAAGTGATATATCTCTACGGGTTCCAGTGCTAAAAAATCGTCCTTTGAAAGTATCTTACCCATTTCTTTTTGCTTTAGAGCCTTTCTAATCCAAATTTCTGACTTAAGTGTATTCTCGACGAATTTAGGAAAATTACTATCATTTATCATTGCATTCAACTGTTTTTCATTGGTTAGGGCACCTCTTAAACTGGTGAAGGTCTTTCCCGCTTGAATGTACTCTTGATTGATTACTTCTTCTTCATCTGGAAATGGAAATTGGAGAGGATCACCATAGATTAGCCTGCCTCCTTCTTTCGTGGCGATTGACCTTCTTGAAGGGTCACAGGCAACATAGGAATTCAAATTGTCATAAGGTATAATTATAATGCCGATAGGCTTTGTATATGGCACCTTCACAGCCTGATTTTTTATTAAATCATAAATTGATTCATCGAAATTATCCACTAGCAACAATAAGTCAATATCTCCTGCATTCTCAAGGTCAGAAACGCTTGATCCATACTGGATTATGCCCTTTAAATTGCTGTCAAATAACTTTTCAAAGAATCCAATAAATTCAAACTCACCTTCCCGTTCAAATGCAGTATATTTATCAAAGTCTTTCTCAAACATTCTGCAAATTTCCAATGCATGTTTTTTGACATCATAAGCAACAGAGAGCATGTTTTCTTCTGTTACATCTTCCTCTTTAATAGGAGATTCCCCGTTCAGGCACAAGTATGCTTTTTCTAGGTTTCTTACTTTACTTTCAACCATGTCTTCGCGCATTATACCATGAAATATGGAACTATCTATTGTCTGAGTCAAGTACGATGCCAGTGATATTGCTTGTTTTCGAAGATTTTCTTCATTTAAGGGGTAATTTGAGTCAGTAATATCATTTATTTCCATGACAGTCAAAGGGCTTACTTCTGATAGAAATTTTAATTCTTCTTCAGTGTAAGCATATAGTTGTTCTCCTTTATGCGGACTTTCATATATTTTTTCAAACTCCTCTCTTGTGAAGTCACCGATTATGCATTCTTTGGTTCCCATATCGGTTAATTAGGCCGAGTATTTTATAAATATATCACTATGTGTGAGTGTTGAAAATCGTAAAAATTAGAAAAAGCGCAGAATATGATGCTTACGGAATATGATCTAGAGCAGTTTCGTTTTTGTTGCGAAACTCTGCAACACCGTTTTAGACAGTAGACATTTTGCGTAAATGTCAAAAATTCACGCGACGCATAGTGATTATCTCACTTTTACCCATTTTCAATATGCGTAATTTGAGTTCGTTTATTTTGAGAAGATGTTAAGAATCCTCATAAGATCTGTATGGAATCCCACCACAACATTTACCCCAATTATTGCTGGCTCAATAAAGGTAGAGTCTGGTTCACAAAGGTTACATATTACTAACTCTTTGATCAGAAATACTAAAATTATGGAATATGCAAGAACTATGATTAAATTTTTTTCATAAGTCATACGTATGAGCTTTTTTTGCTTATCTAGTTTAAGAGGTATTCCATTTTCTTTGTCTACCCAATTACGAAATACTATAGACCTTACAGTAAGACCAACATAAACGAATATTATACCTAAGGAGTATTCTTTTATTTCTGGTAAATATTTTGTTATTATAAAAATATGGGTCAATATAAAAATCACTAAGAATAGAACTATCACTCCAGTTATTTTCAAACGGTAGGGATTTGTCTCTTTTCTAATATTTTCTTCATTCTTTTCCTCAGTATCCGTCATAATTTGTGGTGGGATTCCAAAGTTTATAAATTTTCACATTGAAAGAATACTGTAGGTATAGATTACACGTAGTAAAGATGTTAATGAAATAGGTAATTATATGACTCACGATGACAGAGAAGAGAAAGAACGGTTCGCAGAGAGCCAGTTTAAGATGTAATTGGATAAGAATTATAGAGATAACAAAAATTACAACGGTGGTGTCTAAATGAAAAAGCGAGTTATTATGTTATCGATTCTGTTAGTCATTTGTGTATTGACTAATGGCTGCTCTTCTCCATCCGGTAATCTAATTCAACCAAATGCGCAAGCAGAATTAGAAAGAAAATATGCATGTAGTGTTATGGAACTTATTTCAAGTCAGTTCGAAATAATGACTGAAGAAACACGATATTTCAAACTGTATACTAATGATATGGACAACAAAGCATATTGTGCCTATTTCAAAATAGCTTATGATGACACAAAGGAAAATCATAATCGACTGGTATCTCTAAATGTTCCACCAACACTTCAAAGCCAACATGAAATGCTTCTTAGTTATTTTAAGAACAATTACAAGAGTTATTTAGCAAAGTATAATTGGTGTATGTCCGAGATATATTCCAATCAACGTAGTACTTATAGTACTGAGATGTTAGAATATAGTGCAAGAGGGATGGAAGATTGGATGGAGTTTACTGTCTGGATTTACGAACTGAAGGAAAAAGATCCAGAGAAATGTAAGATGTGGACAGAGGGACCGAATCCACTTTTATCAATCCCATCATGATGTATACATTTGTCGAAGGTTTCTAAATGAAAAAGCAGTGTCAATAACCCCCCGTCACCGCTCCCTTCGGTCGCTCAAACTGGGCAGAAATCTATTTATTTATAAATCCATCACTATGTGGCAAAAAGCCAGGTACTCTGGATTGATGCGCCGTCGGCAAACTTTATGATAAAAAAGAGATGAAAGCACTCTGGCGGGATGTGCCAGAGTACCTGTGGGTTTTGTTTTTGTTCGGCTTTTTTCTGTTTCAGTTCCTGTTTTTGTTCCACTTTTACTCGGGAATGCCTGGTGGATCTATATTTTCGTCACTGAATATGTCGTCAAGGTTCGGGTCAGGATTTGTATCTTCTTCCGATAGATTGTCTTGTTTTTCTACTGGTTTTCCTGTGTCTTCTGTGATTTTGCATTCGCATCTGCACGTGCCTTCACTGTAGCCTTCAGGGCATGTCTTGTCGCATACATACGTGCAGCATATGCCGTCTTTTGTGTATTCACCTGTGCCGCATGTGTCGCTTGCTGTGCATCCGCATGTGGCAGCTACTATTGCAAACAGGAAGATGAATGTCAGGGGCAATGAGTGTGTTTTCATTTGTATCACCTCCGTTATTCATCCGGCATGGCTGGTGGCTCGATTATACTGCCACCACCGAGCCTGCAGTAGTCGGTTGCTTTGATTGCAATGCCGTAATTTATTTCTGATTCCTGGAATTGATAGCCTTCTTCAATTTTTTTCCAACTCTGTTCTTTTGCAACCCATTTATATAGTTTTTCAAATTCGCAGGTGCCTTTGATTTCTTCCAGATAGCCGCCGACCATGTCTTCTGTTACCGGCACAAGGTTCCAGCCGCTGTATAGTTCAAGTTCGTTATACGAGACCTCTCTATTGACTTTTAGGCGCAGTTTGGAGTTATCGTACGAGTATATCCAGAATGCATGTGTTGCAAGATATTCGTAGAATTCATCTCCAAGTATCTTTTGCGCCTTTTTTATTGTAACGTATTTCTTTTCTTTCGGGAGGTATACGAAGCCGAGGAGTTTTTTGTTGCCTGCACCTGTTAGTTCCATGAATTGTATTAGTTTGCCTGGGAGAGATATCAGGTTCCAGCCTTTGTAGAGCTGGATTGTTGTCTCTTCACCAGGGGGCATTGGTGGCTGGATGCCCGGCTCGATTATCAGTATTGCATAGTCTGTGTCGCGCACATAGGGGCTGTTTTCCTGTTTGGCTGTGACGCTGAATGTGTATTTTTTACGCGGCCTTATTTTCACAGAGGTTGTTGCAACTTCCACCGGCTGTGCGGTTACTTTTGCTGTGATCGTATTGCCATTTGCGACTGCTTTTGAGATTTGCGTCTCCTGCTGCGTTATTGTGATATGAAATGGTGTGACTTTCAGTTCAAATGTCTCTGTGCCGCCCGCTCGCAGAGTTATTGTTTTAGGGTATTCTTTCTGGAAGGGAAGGTTTGTGACTATGATGTCGTATGTGTAGAGCAGCTGTGCAGATGTAGTTGGACAATCCTCTTGGCTTTCGTCGCACTCTGTATCTGTCGAGAGTTTCGGATGCTTGTCAGTTACTGTTATTTTGTATTCTGCGGATTCGTGGTAGGATATTGTTCTTGTATCCGGGAATATTTTTATGTCCACGAAGTCAGTATGTGTTGCTTTTCTTATGATGAAAATACCTTTTTTGCTGTCTAATTGCACAAGGGTGATTCTTGCGCCGAACACTTCTTTTGTCTCGCCGGCTGACATTCTCAGGATAGTGGCTGTTGATGTCTGGACCGTATCTATGCGCGGGTTTATTATTTCGAGTGTTGCTATGGGTTCGCTGGTACATTTTGCTACTACATCATCTGTGCTGCCCTCCTGCTCTGCGGCTGCACATCCAGGGTACATTATATTGCTTAGCCTTAGGCGCATATTGTTGTAGTCTATGACATGCGCTGTCTCTCCAATGTGCAAATCGAATTTTTCGTTTATGTGTACATATTTTGTCTGGAGTGGCTGTACATAGAATGTCTTGTATTGCATTGCTTTCTGGTCTCTTGTGTCGTATGCGACGAATTTGTATGTATGCCTGCCAGGTTGTGTTTCTGTGACGGTCCATGTATATTCGCATATTGTTTTCCCGTCGCAGTTATGGGCATACCTGTAGGCTATGAGTTCGGACTGGACAAGTTCCGGCCTGTTTACTTCTTCTTCTGTTGGCTCGCCTGCGGATCCTGATTCTGGTGCCTCGTCTACGAGGATCATGCCTGTAGATTCGTCTTCTTCTGTCCCGGTAGAGGACTCTGCGTAGGCAGTAATTGGTTCTGGCTGCGCGGTTGCGCTAACTGCTGCACCCTGCCCCCCGCCTGCGGTGCCGCTGGATACAGATGTTACTGTGATATGTCCTATCGTGTGGATGGGTTCTTTTACTTTATAGAATGCTATTGATTTCAGGCCAATGTCGTCTACTGCTGACATATGCACTTTGAATTCTTCTGTGGCTGTTGGTGTGTTGGGGGAGATACTCACAGATGTTATTTGGGGTGGATAATCTCCTGTGTCAGTTACTTTGAATCTTGTTTTTGCGCTGGCATGTTCTCCGCCTGCGCCTGTTGCTGTTGCGGATACCATGAATTCACCGTTCCTGCCTGTTCCATAATATGTTCCTGTATATGTGCATGAGCAGAACGGCACGCAATTGCATTCTGTGCCTTGTTCGCACGCGCATGCGGCGCAGATGCATGGTTGAGAGTTTGCCAGTTGTTGTATTGATTCTATTGAACCGTCTGGTCTGTATATGTCTGCTTTTACTTTGAATTCATCTGCCTGTATGACTCTGTCTTGTATGCTGATTCTTGCTGTGATTTTTACGCTTTCTCTTGGTCTGTATGTGTATTTGTCTGTTGATATGTGAAGGCTTGTGCCGGACGTTGCCTTTTTGCAGCAGCAGCCTTTGCCGATCCCGACTATTCTGGGTTCTACTTTGCAATCTGTCGTATGACCGATGTTGATTTCATCTGCTTTGCATTGTTCTGCACTAGGATAAATTGCCCAACTCCTACATGTTCCGAAGGCATATTCCAAGGATTTGCATTTTTGATTGCATGTTGATTCTCCGGATACTATTACTGTCACTGAATCTCTTGCTTCATTTATTTTGGTGTCTGTTATACTTGCTGTTAAAGTGACTTTTTCTCCTGCATAACGGGAACTGTCCCATTTGTAGGTGCAGTATACACTATATGGTGTCTTATCACAGTTTTCGTATCTAATAATTTCATTACTGCAAGAGTCGTGCCAATTTTCTGACCTTGTACCTACTGCTGCACATCCTGCTGTACAACCTGCGCATGTCGCATATTTTATAAGCTGATCACTACATGAGTCATACCAACCTTCAGCGCGCGTACCTATTGCCTGACAGACAGGTTTACAGTGGTATACACAATCTTTTAACGGAATTTTCTGAATTATTTCTTTTCCTCCACTGCCCGGAATAAGGAGATACATGTTATTTAATTTATTTGGACCGCTTGCGGCTGCCTTTACCGGGACTATTCCTGAGACGGTCTCTTCGTCTATTGGATTTGTGATTTCTATGATAAGTTTGTTTTCTTTTATGCAAGCGCCGTCTCTGCAGCTGTTTGGGCATTTAAAGATTTCTGATTTTATTTCATTGTTTTCGCAATAGTATTCTACTACCATTATATCTGTCATTCCAGGGCAATCTTTGCCATTACAATCCCCGGATGTATCAAAACCTTCACAATAATCTATTTTGCAATATCTACTATCCATACCAGTAGATGAACCCTGATGTGAAGTTGTACAAGTCGTTCCCTTTTCATAATAGTTCTTTCCTCCGTCTGAATCTGTGCATGATGTACTTCTGCAGTCTTCGGGACAGTTGCACCTGTTTTCGTTTTCATCACAAATCCCGTTTCCACAAGGCCTGCAGATGGAGCCACAATTTGCTGCTATGCATTGCCCATCAGAGGATTCAAAGGATAACGGTACCTCTTTTAGGCCACTACAGCAGGGTAAATCTCCAATGTAGCATGCATCATCTTCACCCCTGCAGAATTCGCCAGTTCCACTTCCTGGGGTGGAGCTTTGTGCAATTACAGGGCTAGCTAAAATTGCGAATGTTAAAGTTATTAAAGTCAATAATTTTGTCAATTTTATTTTTTCCATTTTTGTCAATCCTCGTTTATTTTTTTGGTTGTTTTTTGCATCATCATTGAGATGAATTAAGTCTGAGGATGAATTAGAATGAAACAGAATATATATCTTGGGTGGTTCAGGAGGGATGAATAGTGAACCAAAATTACCCGTTTTCAGAACAAAGGGCAAAATTAGTTCCATTTGCTATTTATCAAGAAACCAGGGGGTTAATTTTATTTTTCTCAGGTTTCCTAGTTTTTCTATCTTTATTATTCTTTTTTGCTCTAATAGCAACAAAGAGCGTACAAGTGACGTTTTTGGGATGAATGTGCTGTGATATATCCTGTTCTGGGTTGATTCATTGCTGTTTTCAAGAAGGAAGTCTACTATCTTTTTTTCTCGGGAATTTAATGTATCGAGTATGTCTTTTGTCCGTTTGGATGGTTGCTGTGCCTGATTGTGCTCTTTTTTAGCTTTTTTGGGCAGGTGTTTGCGCAGGCGTGTTAGGAACATGACCAACAGTATAAGAGTGGCGGCTGTTAAGAGAACCTGTATTTTGTTGTCTTTTCTGACTGCGTCTTTGTCGAGTATGATCTGTATGTCTGATGAGAGGGTGCCGGGGGATATTGTCACTTCTTTTGAGCCTATGCGGTTGGCGTATTTTGCGTAGATGCGGCATGTGGTTGCCGGCAGCCATTCGCTTTTGAATGAGCCGAATGCGTCTGTTGTCATGTCTCCTGCTTCACCGTAGTATGCGCTGCAGTCGAATTTTAGGATAGCGCCTTCTACAACTTGTGTTTGTTTTGCGTCTGTGTATACCATGCCCTCAACGCTTCCTACAGGGAGAAGGTATATTGTATGGTTTGTGTCATGGGTTAATTCGAGTGCGGGGGTAGCGTAGTAGTCTTTTCCTGTTGTGCCTAAGCGGTCGCCTTTGAGGGTTATTATCCACTCGCCGGGGGGCAGGTTTAGTTCAAGGATTGGGTTGTCGCCGATGTATTTTATGGTTTTTGCGCTGGCAGCAACGCTTATGAGCTCTATGTTCATGTGGATATCTGTTATAGGCTCTTTTGTGTTTATGTCTTTTAGGTCGAGGATGAGTTTTAGTGTGTCTGTATTGATTTCTGCGTCTGCAAGGGACGGGGGAGTGATTGAGGATTCGTCGAAAACATCCATGCCTGACTGCGCATGCGCAGGGTTTGATATGATTGCGATTAGTATAATCAGGGTGCATAAGGTTAGATTGCGCCTGGTGAGTAAGTTTGTGGTGCGTTCCATAAGATTATATACTGTCTCCGATATTTTTATAGGTCTTTTGGTTTTTTGCGGGGATTTTAGTGCATTTTGCAGGAAATTATACTTTTTGGTATAATACCATTTGGTATAATTTTTGCGCCGTTCTGTTTCTTAGATTCCAAAGCTATTGAGTTTAACGCCAGTTATGTTGACTTTTTGTGTGCTTTATGCGCCGTTTTGGGGGAGTAAGGCATACTTTTGTCTACAGAATATCTCATTTTGGGTGAAAATGTCTTTTTGTTCCCTTAATCCCACTTTTTAGGTGGTAAAGCGCATATCTATCTACATAAATAAGAAAAATAAAGAAAAAGAAAAGAGAGAAAGGCATGATACGCCTTTCCTTCCTACATTAAAGTCAAAGTAAACTTACATCATGCCGCCCATTCCGCCGCCCATGTCAGGGGGCATCCCGCCTGCGCCAGGTGGCATTCCGCCGCCGCCGGACAGTTTGGATGCGCTTATGACGTCGTCGATTC
>CBDUVR010000040.1:0-9147 GCA_965370705.1 uncultured archaeon
CACTTACCAAGCTTACGGAGCATCTCAGAAACAGAAGCAGACTTGATGCCAAGCCTGTCCGCAATATCCTTAACACGGACATCCTTATCCCTTGAGAGCGCATAGATTGCCTCAAGATAATCCTCCATATTGCGCGTAAGCTCCATATTACTTATACAACCCACAAATTAATAAATCAGAAGAATCTCAGTGCATGCAAGCGCAGCAGCACTTTACAGAAATTCATGTAATACACTACACAAAAACATACAAATTTATGTAACCAAATACATGCTATGCTCGACGAACAAATAATTGAAGTCCTGCACTCATGGAACTTCTGGGAAAAAGACATAGAAACAGGCATCATCAGAGACTCCGAAAAAAAAGCATCCGCACTCCTAAACATCAAAAGCAACAAAATACTCACAATCACCGGTCCGAGAAGATGCGGAAAAACATACCTTGCAAGACAAATCGTCAAAAAAACAATAAAAACCCCCAAAGACAGGAAAAACACCCTGATAATAAACTTCGAAGAGCCTGCATTTTACCGGAACCTGAACCTTGAATACCTCACAAAACTCTACGCTGCATACAAAAACATCGTCGCCCCAACAAAAAGACCGACAATCGTACTCGACGAGATACAGGAAATACCAGGATGGGAAAAATTTGCAAGAAGCCTTCAGGAAAAAAACGAGGCAAAGATAATAATTACAGGCTCCAGTGCGAAACTCTTAAGCTCAGAACTATCAACACTATTAACCGGGAGAACACTAAAAATAAGCCTCTTCCCTTTCAGTTTCAAAGAAATACTAAACTACAAAAAAATAAACTATATTGACAAATTCACAATAGCAACAAAAGCCACAGAGCTAAAAAACACAGCAAAGCAACACCTTAAATTCGGCGGGTACCCCGAAATTGTAATCGAAAAAAACGACGAAATAAAAAAAATGATACTAAAAAACATATACACAGACATAATTTACAAAGACGCAGTAAAAAGATACAACATCAAGAACATCTCAAAATTCGAATCCCTTGCCCGCTATTACCTGGCAAACATATCATCCCCCATAACATACAACAAAATATCCCGCTTCCTCAACCTCCCTGTAAAAACAGTAGAAATCTACTCAAAATACCTTGAAACAACAAACATACTATTCTTCATAAAGCGATTCTCATATTCCCCAAAAGTTCAGGACAACTCGCCAAGAAAAGTATATGCAATAGACAACGGTCTTGCACAGGTATCTGGCTTCCGGTTCATGGAAAATCTTGGAAAATTCGCAGAAAATCTCGTTGCCGTCAACCTCCTCATGGCCGGAAAAGAAATATACTACTGGAAAGACTCATCCGAAAAAGAGGTAGACTTTCTCATAAGGCAGGACAACACCATAAAACAGCTGATACAGGTATCCTACAACATAGACGACCCAAAGACAAAAGAACGTGAACTGCGCGCATTACTAAAAGCATCAGAGCACACAAAATGCACGAATCTGCTCATAATTACATGGGACTACGAAAACACAGAAACAATTGGCAAAAAAACAATAAAATACATACCCCTCTGGAAATGGCTGATCAAATCATAAAACAGGCGCCAAAACCACATGACCTCGCTACATTTTCGCAAAAACCTACAAACAAAAACAAGAATCCTGTGCAATCCTATTCGACATGGACTATATAGTGCATCTTTTCTAAACTCCGGCAGCGAGCCCCCTACAATCGATACTATCTAATCAAACCAAAAACCCAAGCGTCTGATGAAAAACATAAACATATATCAGCGACCGCGGGAACACCTTCAGAAACGCCATCGGCCACGGATAATTTTCCCCATACTTATGCCAGAACATCTCCATAAACTCGCCAATATAAGTCGCAACAACACACTTCAGCATAATATCACTAACAGGAATAAAAGGAATGATGAGCGCAAGAAACGAAAACAAGAAAATCCTCTCATACTCAAGCGCATCCTGGTGCCCTGACGGAAACATCATAGCAGCAACATAAGTGCAGACCACGCACAGCACCCCAATCCACGGGTGAAACAGAACAGACCCTAAAACCGCGCCCATAAGCGAAAAATCAAGCCCGATATAGACCGGCAGAAACGACTGCACAACAAGCGCAGCAGCCCCGATAACAACAAGCAAAGGCACAAGAACAACAGCCTTCGGCGAAACCATATACAAAAAAGGAAGCAAAGCAAGAACAATCACCATCTGCGGCCTCGAGCAAAAATCCTTCACCTTAAGGCTGACACCCTTCACCCACCCGTGAGCAACACTGCTCCCGAAATTAACCTCCTCTGCACGCGTATTCATATAATGGAGCGCCCCAAAAACACCAGAATATCCCCCTCCGGATTCTGCGGATTTAGCCTGCCCGCTCTTATGGCTTTTTCCGGCACCATTCTGAACCTGCCCGTAATTATTAGTCTCCGGCTTCACTTCATTTTCAATAGTTGAAGCTCCGTGCTTTAGCCCGGTGCAAGACTTTGAACAGCTTGAAACAGAACCAGTCAATTCCGCCCCTGGTTGAACCCAAGTTTCATGACTTTCGCGAGGTGCATCATGACATTCTATTCCACGATACTCTCCCTCTTGCGAAAGACCAGAACCAGAATATCTGCAATTCAACTCTGCAGCCTCAACCCTCTGATTTTGAATCCGCTCAATTCCACTGTTCCTTTCACAGGATTCCGCATCAGCAATATGTCTATCACCTTCCCGCCGATTACTTCCAATAGCATCCACAACCAGATTAACAATCTTGATAAACATCCATCACACCATCTTAGGAATACCTAACATTTACTCGAAAAAGTATAACATTAATCATAATCACCATCTAAACAAACCCAAGCAAAAGCCCGCCCTGGTACACAAGAGTTGCGCAGACCCACGCAACAACAGACGTATACCCAACAACAAACAAAGCCCACTTCCACGAGTTAGTCTCTCTTCTAATCGCCGCAACAACAGCCATGCACGGCACATAAAGAAGCACCATGACAACAAAAGCAACAGCACTAAGCGGCGTAAAATGAGAATGAATAGCATCACTCAATCCTGCATCCTCAACACCATAAAGCGTCCCGAAGGTCCCGACAACGACCTCCTTGGCAGCAAACCCGAACATCAAAGCAACCGCCGACTGCCAGTCCCCGAACCCGCACGGCTCAAACACAGGCGCAACAAACCCCCCAACCTGCCCGATAACGCTCTCCTGCGATGCATACTCAACACCCCACGGCATACTCGCCAGAAACCATATAATAATCACAATCGCAAAAATCACAGTACCCGCCTTCTTCACAAACAAGCTGCCTCTCTCCCACGTATGAATAAGCGCACCCTTGAGAGTCGGCCACCTGTACGGCGGAAGCTCCATGACAAGCGGTGAAGAAAGCCCCTTGAACATCGTATTCTTAAAAAGAATCCCGCTAAGAATAGCAACAAAAACCCCGAAAAGATATATCAGAAATATAATGGTCCCTTGGTGAGCACTAAAAAACGCACCGACAAACAGCACATACACAGGCAGCCTTGCCGAGCACGACATAAACGGGTTAATCAGTATCGTAAGAATCCTGTCCTTCTCATTCTCAAGAGTCCTTGTCGCCATGACAGCAGGCACATTGCACCCGAACCCTATAATCATAGGAATGAACGACTTCCCGTGAAGCCCGACCTTATGCATAACCTTATCCATGATAAACGCAGCACGCGCCATATATCCCGAATCCTCCATGATCGCAATCATAAGAAACAAAAGAAATATATTTGGGATAAAAATAAGAACGGAGCCAATCCCACCGATAATCCCGTCAACCACAAGCGAACTCAGCCACAGAGGCCCCCCGGAACCATCAATAAAAGCGCCGGCACCATCCGCAAGCCACCCGAAACCCATATCAATGGCATCCATAAACGGCGCACCCACACTAAAAGTAACATGAAACATAGTCCACATCAGGGCAAGAAAAATAGGAATCCCAAGCACCCGATGCATAACAACCTTATCAACATTCTCAGAAGTGCTCAGCCTGTTAACCTCCTCTTTCACAACTGCCTCCTTAACCACTCCCCCGATAAATCCATAACGCGCATCAGCAACCGATGAGTCCACATCCTCGCCAAAAACATCAAAAAGATGCTTCCTTTTCCTGGCTGCCTCATCAACAGCCTCCTTGCCTCCCTCAATCTTCCTGACTTTCTCAACAACCTGGTTGTCATTCTCAAGCAGCTTAATTGCGACCCACTTAGGCCTGTAATTCAGAGGCAGCTTAATCACCTCAAGCAGAGCTGCAATTTCATCTGAATGCTCCTCAATCTCTTTTCCATAAGTAATCAGCGGCTTATGCATCTCCCTTTCCTCAGCCATTCCTACAACTTCATCCATCAGCTCATCGACGCCGGTTTTCTCATTTGCCTCAATCTTGACAACAGGAACCCCTAATAAATGGCTCATCTTCTTTTCATCAATCACAATGCCCTTCTTTATAGCCATCTTCACCATATTAAGCGCAACAACCACATTAGCCCCAAGTTCAATAAGCTGCATACAAAGATACAGATTCCGCTCAATATTGCACGAATCAACAATATGGACAACAACATCAGGGTGCTCATCAACAATATACTCTCTTGCGACAACCTCCTCAATAGAATAAGCAGTCAGGCTGTACGTCCCCGGCAGGTCAACAATTTCAATATCATGCTCTTTATACTTCACACTTCCTTCCTTCTTCTCAACAGTCTTCCCCGGCCAGTTCCCCACATGCTGGTGTGTACCAGTCAGTGTATTGAAGAGCGTAGTCTTCCCCACATTCGGGTTTCCCGCAAGGGCGATCCTGATCTTTCTCTTCATCCTCACTCCACCATAATTTTCATTGCCTGTCCTCTCCCGACCACAACCCTCGAATCAAGAATTTTAAGAATCACGGGCCCGCATACATCATTCTTGGAAACAAGAACACTTGTCCCCTCATAAAGCCCAAGTTCACTCAATCTTTTCCTAAGCCTCTGCCCGCTGATAATCTCCTTAATTTTAACAGCAGTCCCTTCACTAACCATCGCAAGCGCCATACTCATTCAATCACCTCAACAACAATTTTCGCCGCTTCCTCTTTTCTCAGGCTGAGATTATATCCCCTGACCTTAACATCAATCGGGTCGCCAAGAGGCGCAACCTTCACAACCTCAATCATCTCGCGCCTAGTCACACCCATTTCAAGAAGTCTCCTGAAAACCGCACCGGAACCTTTAAGCGCAGCAACCTTCCCTTTCTGCCCGGGCACCAGCCTGTCCAGTGTAATACTCTTTTTTCTCATCTTCATTCTCATACATATATGCAGTAGGAATATATATAGGTATTCCTAACATTATTCGGTTTCCAAAAGAAGTCCTACAAATAATTTGATATGAAAAAACAAACCCTATGATTTTAACACATACACCCGCGCAACCTCATCAGAATACACAAGCTCAAGCCCATCAATATCTTCAGAAGCGATAGCCCTCCCCAAAAACTCCTCACTATCAGGCTCCGCCGGCTCCATCCCAAGAGAGATATAAAATGCATTCGAGTTATATTTATCCTGTATGTTAACGTACAAAACACTGGCGCCATACTTCTCCATAGCCCCAACCACCTCAGTGGATTCCCGGGCAACAAGCCCCCCCGCAACATCCAAAATCACATCATGAGGCACACAATTAGGGCACTCAATCTCAAAAGGAAACTTCCCGATATGCTTGGACACAGTTGCAGCAAGAATCTCCCTCGAAGGGCAATCAACCACCGGTTCCCTCTCAGCATAGGCCCTGATCATATGCCCCCAATCCCACCAGCAAAACACCACAGCATCTTCTGGAGTATTTTCCCTGATCCAGTCAAGACCCGGTCTCATATTATCGCTTAGCATCATATCAGGCTCAACAACCTCACCATCCTTAACATAACGAATCATCTTCATAGAAGAGCTCCTGTTGCCAGCCGTAACCTTGGTATCAACAAGAGTCAGATTATACTTGCCTCCAACCTCTTCAGTACCTATGATTTCTTTCTGGACATCACCCCGCGAAAGAGGCACATCCTCCGGTTGAGCGCACCCGCAGGCAAGCACAACCGCCAGCATCAGGAAAGCAGTCATCTTTCGCATAACACTAAATTATGACTTCATCCCTTATTAAAACCATGCTCATTCACACAGCCTCGCACTTCTCAAAAAAATAAGCACCAGCAAGAACCATAACCAAACAGAACCCGCCAAGAATAGCAAAATCCAAGGCAACCGGAAACAAAGAATATCCAACCAAAACACCCCTCAATCCGTCAACACCGTAAGTCAGAGGATCAATATACGACAAATACCTCACCGCATGAGGCAGATTTTCAAGAGGGAACAATGCACCAGACAAAAAGAAAAGCGGAAACATCACAAAATTCATTATCAGGCTAAACCCCTGCATATCCTTCATATTCGATGCAAAAATCAGTCCCAGTCCGATAAACGTAGCAGCAATCATAGCCATAAACACAATCGACAGAAGCGCAGGCACAACACCGCCGATCCTGAAACCCATAAAAAAAGAGACACCAAAAATCATGGCACCCTGGATAAGCGAAGTCGTAACTCCTCCGGCAATCCTTCCAAGCACAATAGATATCCTGCTCACCGGCGCAACCATAATCTCCTTCAAAAAACCAAACTCCCTGTCCCACAAAACAGAAATTCCCGCGAACATAGACGTAAAAAGCATCGCCATCCCGACTATGCCAGGGACAAGAAAATGCACATAATCAAGATCAGTCCCCATATTTGAAATAGGCATATTCTTAAACCCAAACCCGAAAAACGCAAGAAAAAACAACGGCATCGCAAGCATCCCGACAACCCGTGACTTTGCCCTGAAAAACCTCTTCATTTCCCTCAGCCACAGCACATATATTGCAGTTGCATTAATCATCGTCCCATCCCCAGCTTCATTCTTCTTCTTGCAAACTCGTGGTTCCGCTCATTCCGCCCGGCCTCCTGCTCTCTGATAGTTTTTCCCGTAAAATGAAGATACACATCCTCAAGGCTCGGCTTGCGCAAGCTCACCGCACATATCTTAACCCCGCTCTTTTGCGCGATATTGATTAGCTCAGGAATCCTCTTCTCGCCCTTCATAACAGCAAGATCAAGTGACCCGTCATGCTTTTTAATTTTATTTATCCACTTCAGCCCTCTCAGGTGCTTCACAAGAGGCCCTGCATCACTCCCAACTTCAAGAGATACAACATCCCCCAAAAGCGCCTCCTTCAACTTCTCAGGGGAATCCATAGCAGCAATTTTTCCATGGTCCATGATAGCAATCCTTTCGCAAAGGTAATCAGCCTCCTCCATATAATGCGTTGTCAGGATAATCGTAACATTCTCCTCCCTGTTCAGTTTTTTAATATAGCTCCAGATATGCCTTCTTGTCTGCGCATCGAGGCCTAAAGTCGGCTCATCAAGAAAAAGAACTTTCGGCTTGTGAATCAGCCCCCTCGCAATCTCAAGCCGTCTTTTCATGCCCCCCGAATAATTCTCAACAAGGACATCCGCCTTATCTGTTAACTCAACAAGCTCAAGAACATCATTTATCCTCTCAGTTCTGCTTTTTTTATTCATCCTGTACATCATCGCGTGAAACTCCAGGTTTTCCATCCCGCTCAGCTTATTATCAAGCGCCGGCTCCTGGAAGACAATACCTATACTTCTCCGGACATCGTATTTATGCTTTGTAACATCAAACCCCGCCACCTCACAATACCCTGAAGTCATCTTGAGCAGGGTTGAAAGCATATTGATGGTAGTAGTCTTGCCGGCGCCGTTAGGCCCGAGAAGGCCAAAAAGCTCGCCGCTGTTAACATCAAACGATATATGGTCAACTGCCACAAACCCCCCAAACTCTTTCACAAGATTTTCAACCTTTATTGCATGCATCATCTCTCAAAACACCCTTCTTTCAGCCCCGCATACGCGCACTGCCCGAAACTAATCCCGTAATCACCGCATGCAATGTCACGATTCACAAGCACCCCTCTCTTTCGAAAAAACCCGCTGATAATCGAATTATGCGCAACCCCTCCTGAAAACACAATATCTTTATCATACTTATTTGCAATCTCAAGCAGCCCCGATGCAACATACTCATGCGCAGTAGCAGCAAGCCTGCCTTTATCCTCATCAATATTCTCATAAATAAACTCAAAAAGCTTTGTTGTATTCAGAATCCACCTGTCCTTCCTCACGACAACAGGCTCAAGCCCAAACCCCTTCACACCCTTTGCATACGCCTCAAGCGCAATCGCAGGCTCCCCGTCATAGGTCCGCTTCCGGCAAACCCCTAGAAGCGCAGATAGAGCATCAAGCACTCTCCCGCAGCTTGTAGTCTGAAAGACATTGAACCCCTCATCTGCCTGCTTTGACAACACCAAAACCTCGCTCCTGCGAAACATATCAAGCTTCAAAATCTCATCATCAGACAAAAACCTGTGAACAATCCCAAAAAGCATCTTTCGCGGATCCAGAATCGCGCTCTCACCGCCGACCATCATCTGCTCCTCAAGCGACCCGACCCTCCGGTCACCAAGAAACACCTCACCCCCCCAAATCTTCCCGTCACTCCCATACCCTGTTCCGTCGCATGCAATACCCACAAAATCCCCCTCAGCAAGCCCGTGCTCAAAAGCGCACGAATACACATGTGCAGCATGATGCTGCACCTCAACCGCTTCGCATCCAAGTTCAGAAGCAATGTCCTGCGCATACGCCCTGGACGCATAGCCAGGATGCATATCACAAGCCACGCAGTCAACAGCGCCCCCTAAAAATTTGCGCATTTTTGTGAGGCTTGCCCTGAAACGATCCATATTTTCAATAAACGAAAGGTCGCCGAAATTCTCTGACACATGCGCCCTCTCCCCATCAAAAACACAAAAACTCCCGTTACCCCCAGCCCCGAGCCCGAGAATCCTCTTTGCGCAGCAGGGAATCGAAACCTCAAACGGGCTATTCTTCTTCCTGAAAGCAGGCTTCACAACACTCATAATCCCTGTTGGCGCCCTAAAATTAAATACCTATTACAAAAACCTAATATGTCCCGCAGGGAC
>CBDUVR010000041.1:0-9132 GCA_965370705.1 uncultured archaeon
TCATTTGTAAGATTCGGTAGATTGAAGTATAGATGCGTTGCATCTATGACTATTGACATGATGTCACTTGGCAAAATCAGGTTGGTGCTGTTGAAAAAAAGGCGTAATTCTGTTAGTGGTACTATCCTTGTTACCAATTCAACTTGGTCAATCAGGGAAGTTATTGCTATTTACAAAAAACGATGGAAGATAGAAGCATTTTACAGAGATGCAAAGCAGCATCTTGGTTTTGGAGATTATCAGGTTACAAAACTGGCTGCAATAGTCAAACATTTGAATCTGGTGTCTTTGACCTATGGATTGTTGAAAAATAGGAGATACTACGCAAATCAGAAAGAGTGTAAAGGAACAATCGGCGAACTATGCAGAAGTATGAAATCTGAGTACTGGATTGGTAAAATTGTAAGGGAGAGTGTGAAGACTTATGAAGAAGTTAAAGATGTTGATGAAGTTATAACGAAAATGAAGTGCAGGACACCACAGATGTGAGTTGTCACTGTAGTTGGACGTCAAAAAGTGCAAAGGCTTTATATATGAGTTAAAGCCAAATATATAATAACACTAATACGATATATATATCGTGTCCAAAACCAAAGTATGTTTTTGAGGGGATGTCAATGAAGATGGATAAATTATGGATAATGTTTTTTGTTATTGCTGCTGGTATATTGTATGTTTCAGCCAATGCCTTTGCTCAGGTATACTCAGAAGAATGTCTCGACTGCTCTGTGTGTGAGGTCTTTGAAGAGTTGAAACAGGAATGCATTGACGTCTATAATTCCTGCGTTAGTCATAACATCCCGGATGACATATGTGGCGAAATCAATGAGTATTGCGAGGGGCATTTAGAGGACACAATTGTCTCGTGCAAAAAATTATGTAGCGATGATTGCGATGAGCAGGAAACGTGTGTCGACGGTGCTCCAGACGGTAACTGCGACCCTGGCGAGAACTGCCCGGGAGATGCAAGTGCCTGCAATGACACAAAGTGCTACGAACCCACGTGCACAAATGGCTGCGGCGAAACTCCTGTGCCTGAGGGTAAACCAGATGAAGCATGTGGGCCTAATATCGGCTGCGCAACACCTCCATGCTCCTGTGACGGAAATGGCAACTGTATAGAAAGCGAAGCCGAGATAATAGACTGTAAAGAAGAATATGGAAGCAACTATTGGTGTTCTACATATGATGAATGGGAAATGGAATGTAAGGGTAACGGTGAAGCGATTAAGTTGGTTAATTCTATATGTCTTTATGACCCAACAGAGACAGTTAAAGATCACTGTTCGACATGCTATGAACCAGAACCTGAATGCCACCAGCATGAGGCTCCTGAGTGGTTAACAGCTGACAGTGATATCAAAATATTGGAAAAAGGCTGTACAGACACTTGTGGCACAGAATATCATGTAGAGTTCAGGGAAAAAAATACCCACTGTGGTGAGCGGTTATGGGTCTGGCTTGAACCTGGCACAACTCCACTAGAGGCAGACAAATGTTACAGAGCCGATTTGCATCCAGATACGTCAACTTGCGGTCCGATGATAGTTAATGCTAACGGAATAACCTGCCCGGAATGCGAAGAAACACCTCCGTGTGCAAGCACATCATGCGAATCAGCAAACACAAACCTGCCATGCATGTGCGGCTCCAGAAAAGTGACAGCTAACATGCCACCATGGTGTTGCGCAGCAGACAACAATATATTCCCAGCTAAGCATGACTGCATAACAAGCCCATCCTGTCATGACGAGCAATGCAGGATAATCATCACATTCGACAAAAGCGGCAACCAATTCTTACTTGGCAAAAGAGGTATTGCATCAGACAAAACCGAATACTGTCCAGGCGATAACATTGTTATAACAATAGAGTTCCTGGAAGAGGACAAACATGTAGATTACACAAAAATTTCTGCAATCCTTAAAAAGCCAGGCAATGTAGAGATTGATCTTTTCAAGTATCTGAAAAAAATATCGACTGGTATTTATGAAATTAAAGGTGGTGTCGGAAGTGTCGGTGTGCGAACACTGGAAGTTAAAGCCACTTTCGGAGATTGCAAAGATGTAGCAAATGCATCCCAGTACACGGTCCTCTCAAAAGACAATCCGAAATGTACGGGCGGTGAAGAAAAAGAATGCGACATTGTAACTATATTCGATAAAGAATACTACTGTGAAGAAGACCGTATCGAAATCAGCACAGAATTCTGGAACAAGGGTGCACTGTCAGACCCAACACGTTATGGTGCAATGATGGATACAGTTAATGGAATCACAGATATAACTGATGACTATAACAAGATATCAACCGGCGTTTATGTCTTCAAAGGAAGCGTGGATAACGAAGGCCATCACTCATTATATCTTTCAGCATATTTTGATGGCTGCCATGTATCGAAAACAGAAGAGTTCTTCGTATATTCTAAAGAAGAATGTCCACATGAGCCAAAATGCACAGACACAGATGGTGGAAAGAATTATTATGTGAAGGGCTATGCTACCACAGATAGTGGACATACTAAACATCAAGATTCATGCACATATGATCAAAACGCAGAAACACATACACTGCATGAAACATATTGTGAAAACAATGAGATAAAAACTGAAGCCTACAAATGTCCGGACACCTGCGAAGACGGCGCATGTATAAGGGATGAATATAATCAATTTTCATCCAATACTATTATTGTTTATGGTGCTCAGGCCTCTATACCTGATTACACATATTGCCTTAGTGAACTTAAAGTAAAATATCCAGATCATGCTATAAAGCAAGATGATGACGTGAATGCTAGCGACAAAGGGAGCAAAAATTTGATACTGTTGAGCGGTCCCGCAGGAAATAGGCTTGTTGCTGAACTTGCCGACGTGGGAAAAACACCCACTATCGCAGAATGGATGGATGAATATCAGGACTGCTATATTGTGCAGATTATAGAAGACGCCTATACAGTGGGAAAAGATGTTTTGATTATTGCAGGATGGGATGTAGTTCAATCCAAAAATGCATGCAACCATTTTCTGGAAAACAAAGCACCTACACCAAAAACTTGTGTAGGCGAAGAAGAGCCAAAATGCACAGACACAGATGGTGGAAAGAATTATTATGTGAAGGGCTATGCTACCACAGATAGTGGACATACTAAACATCAAGATTCATGCACATATGATCAAAACGCAGAAACACATACACTGCATGAAACATATTGTGAAAACAATGAGATAAAAACTGAAGCCTACAAATGTCCGGACACCTGCGAAGACGGCGCATGTATAAAAGAAGGAGAGCGTGGTTATGATGTATGCAACAACAATATCGGCTGGTCAGAACCTGAAAGTGCTGCACAGGATTGTCATGGACACGGCGGATACATAAAGGACTGTTGCTGCTGTTTTCTGACGTCTCACATACATGATTTGAGTGATACATTCAACGCAAATTCCAGAGTTGAAATAGAATACATGCCCGGTTTCACGAAAGGCTGCAAATCTACAATGAACGTATATTCTTCTGAAGACGGAAAAACGTGGAATTTATTCTACACTGCTGATGTGACCCAGGAGACATGGAATCCAAAAACCACTTACAAAGAGACTCTTACAGTTCCAGAAAACTTTAGATACATCAAAATTAACATTCCTGACTGTTACAACGATTACTCTTCTGCTAGGGTCTTGGCAGGCGAAGAGGAAGTTCCCTGCTGTACAACAACAGGCAAAGATGTTCTGGTTTTGCATGACCAGAAAAAGTATGCCTTTATTGGGTTTTATCTGTGGCTAAACGCTCTTCCTATTGAAGATAACAAAGATAAATGGGAGGTATTGCAGCGCACAATTGACTGGGCAACAGACAAGAAAGATCACTCAGGTACAAAAATCATTGTATTTGGATATAGAAAAACTGACAGGAGCCTTAGTGCCATCCGCGAGTATCTTGTCTCTGCCGGCTATTCTACAGAGAATATAGAAACGCGTGGTCAGGTGGATGTCAAGACATTAAGCTCTTCATATTACCAAAAGTTTGATCTCGTCATTTACGCCTGGGGCTACCCGCACCCAGCATCGGAGATTATTGCATCATCAAAGCCATTTATAACCATGTCGCCGGAGCATACAGATGATATGGGAATAGGAAAGGGTGAATCAACCATGCATGAATCGAGAAGTTCGTTTTATGTGGTAAATAATGACTATTATCCTACCGAAATATATGGTCTCGAAGAATTAAACTTTACCTCAAAGATATGGACCGATGCTATTGAAGCTACAGATCATGGAATCACTCTGATGGGTGCAGATAAATGCACAGCTAAAGATGTTCTGATTTTGCATGATCAGAAAAAATATGCTTTCATTGGATTTTATCTCTGGCTAAATGCTCTTCCTATTGAAGATAACAAAGATAAATGGGAGGTATTGCAGCGCACAATTGACTGGGCAACAGACAAGAAAGATCACTCAGGTACAAAAATCATTGTATTTGGATATAGAAAAACTGACAGGAGCCTTAGTGCCATCCGCGAGTATCTTGTCTCTGCCGGCTATTCTACAGAGAATATAGAAACGCGTGGTCAGGTGGATGCCAGAACATTGAATTCTTCATACTATCAAAAGTTTGACCTCGTCATTTACGCCTGGGGCTACCCCCATCCTGCATCGGAGATTATTGCATCATCAAAACCATTCATAACCATGTCGCCGGGGCATACAGATGATATGGGAATAGGAAAGGGTAAATCAACCATGCATGAATCGAGAAGTTTATTTTATGTAGCAAACAATGATTATTACCCCACCGAAATATATGATCTCGGAGAATTAAATTTTGCCTCGAAGATATGGACTGATGCTATTGAAAGTACAGGTCATGGAATTCGTATAATGAGTGCAGATAAATGCACCGCTAAAGGACGACCTGACTGTATTGGAGAGGGGGAAATACTCCGCGAATTCGGAAGCGTAAAAGGCCAATGCTGCGCTGGATTGCATGAAATCTCTTCAGGATACAGAAATGGCATTGCATATTGCACAAGCGAAGTATGCGGCAATGGAGAATGCAAAGCTTTGGAAAATGAGTGGAATTGTCCAAAAGACTGTAAGTTTGAGTGCAATAAAGAACTCAATAAAGAAGATTGCGAGTTGGCTGGCGGTGAGCACGAATGCGTTTGTAATAGTGTAGACTGTTATTGTTATTGTAAATGTCCGTGTAGAACAGATAGTGATTGTGGATTTGATCGTTGCGGACAGGGAAGAAATGTACACGGAGGAAGTTCATGTTATGAACTTAGATATAAGTGCGAAAATGGAGCATGTGAATATACGCAAAAAGAATATGAGAGTTATTCATGCGCTGTATACTATGATCCTGAATCACCTACCCCGGAAAAATGTTTGGATACTTGCGGGGACGGTGTTTGTAAATCTCCTGAAACAAAATGGTGGTGTCCGGAAGACTGCAAAGAAGTATCAAAATATCTCACAGTTACCTCTCCTAATGGGGGCGAAAAATGGGCGCAGGGAAATAAGTATAAGATTACCTGGAAATTAAACAATGCACCAGTTAGCTCTGATGAGAAAGTAGGCATTTATTTGGTGGACGACTCTAGAGATGGTCCGGAATGCAGTTCACAAGGTTGTGAAAGCTGGAAGTATAGAATTGCCTGGAATTTACCGGCAGGTCCTTCTGAATATTTATGGACTATCCCAGAATCAGATAAATTAGTAAAAGTGGGTAACAAGTATAAGATCAGAATTGGAAAAATTATCAATACTCAAGTGGAAATTGGTGACTATGACGAAAGCGACAGCTATTTCAGTATTGTCGAGCCTGGCGAATGTACTCCGGAAGGTGGAATGAATTATTTCGGGAAACCTCCCTGCTGTGAAGGACTAACTCAGGTACCAAATTATGCAGTAGCAGAATCTAATCCTCTGCAGTGTATTGCAACCAATGACGGTAGCGGAGTCTGCACTAAATGCGGTGATGGAAAATGCGGCATAGGGGAAAATGTATGCAATTGCCCAAAAGACTGCGGATGTCGTTCAAATAGCGAATGTGAAACTGATGAAACTAGCAGTACGGGAAGACAAATGTTCTGCGAATTCCCTCAGGGTAAATGTAGTGGACCGGGAATGTGCACCAAGAAGCCAGAGGCATGTCCTGGATTATATAACCCTGTTTGCGGCTGCGACAGCAAGACCTACTCAAATGACTGCGTAAGGCAATCAGCAGGTGTCTCAAAAAGATATGATGGGAAATGCAGCGAACAGGAATGCGGAAAAGAAGGAGAGCTGCCGGTAGGCAAAGGCTGCTGCCGGGGATTGATACCTAAAGGGGCAGCAGAAATTGATTCTAATGGAAACTGCATTTACATGAAACATCTGGTATGCCTCAAATGCGGTGATAAAAGATGTGATCCTACATATGAAAATAAATGCAATTGCCCGGAAGATTGCGAAGGAGAATCAAAATATCTCACAGTTACCTCACCAAACGGCGGAGAAACATGGCAGAAAGAGAACGCTTATGGCATTACCTGGCGCCTGGGACCAAAAGTCAGTATTAAGGATAGATTGGCTATCTATCTCGTAGATGAATCCCAAAATGCAGCATGTACTGAAAACGGCGCCTGTTGCTACACCTGCGAAAATTGGAAATTAATCACTTCAGGAACGTCTGCCTCTTCAGGCAAATACTCATGGAATGTTCCTTCTAGTCAAAAAACAGGCAGCGAATACAAAATATTCACCAGAACATTAAGCAGTGACTGCTCTAGCGGCTGTGTTGCCGACATGAGCGACAGGCACTTCAGCATCACAGAAAAAGGAAAAGTAACATGCAGAGACACCGATGGGGGAAGAGATTACTATAAAAAAGGGTATGTAAGTTTGCAGCAAACATTGCCGTCAGGCAGTATAGTACTCCTGAAGCAGAAGACTGACTCTTGCGATATGCTCACAGATGCACATTCTCTTGGTGGTGGTTCTTCAGGTGTAAGTAACACGGGAACGGTTCCTGGCGGCGGCGGTGGTTCAAGTACAGGTACCATTAAAAAAGTGTTGGAATACTACTGCGAAGGTAATGAAATAAAGTCAGAATCGCGTGATTGCCCAAACGGATGCAAAGACGGCGCATGCATAAAAGGCAAAGAACCCTACTGCAGTGAGATTGCGACAGAAAGCGAAGGCTGGTACAAGCAGGGTAGACGGATAAACACAGACAAATGCGACGGCTGTTATCCAGTCTGTAAATATGCCGGCACAAAGTCAGAAGGATGGTACAGTTCCTGCAACAGCAAACTAATAATACGTGAGGACTGTGGACAAGTAGAAAAAGATTGTTATTCTGACAAGGATTGTGACGTAAGCTCAACAGCTCCAAACCAGTTCTGCGAATTCCCTGAAGGTACCTGCAAAGGACCTGGAAAATGCACTGAAAAATCAGATATCTGTCCTGGATTATACGCCCCCGTCTGCGGCTGCGATGGCAAGACATATTCAAATGACTGCGTAAGGCAGGATTCCGGTGTCTCAAAAAGACATAATGGAAAATGCAGAGAAGAACCCCCATGCAAGATCACCTCTGCATCACTATATTGTACGGATGGGTCATCCTCCTGTGAAGCAGGCGAACAGATTAGGTTCAATGTACGCTACAGTGGCAGCAACTGCCCAAGCGAGTCAAATGCGTACATCCAGATAGACGCCCTAAGCGCGGATGGATCATGTAGAATAGAGTATGTTGGAGGGGACCTGTCCGGGATTTATTCACGAACTTCAGGCTCAACTGGTTTATGGACAATACCAGCCATTCCGGATAAATGCAAGGGAAAGACAATGGCTCCGATATCAGTCGGTCTTTATAGCGGCGGTCCTCCCGGCACAGGAAAGGGGCTCGACTGGTCAAGCGCAGTTACTGGCAGATTTGAACTTGCCGGCAGGTCAGAAAAATGCACAGACTCTGACGGTGGGAGAGATTATTACAAAAGAGGCGAGATTTACTGGCCTGTCCAGAATTTCAGGACAAAGGATGTCTGCAGAAGCGGCTATGTTCACGAATACTATTGCGAAGGCGATATGTACAAAGAAACAGATTATCGCTGCCCAAACGGATGTAAAGAGGGCACCGGCGCATGCATAAAAGGCAGAGAACCCTACTGTAGCGCAATAGGAACAAGAAGTGAAGGCTGGTACAATAATGACGGACTAGTAATATGGGACAATTGTGATGGCTGCTATGCAGTCTGTAAATATGCCGACACACGTTCAGAAGGCTGGTACAGCTCCTGCGACAATAAATTAATCAAACACGAGGAATGTAGAGGAGGATAAGAACCATTCATCACCATCACCTCCCCTAATGGAGGAGAACAATGGATGAAAGGAAATGCCTACGACATCACCTGGAGTCTGGGATCAGTAACCAATGTTAACGATAAAGCAGCAATCTACATGAGGAATGAATCCCAAAACGGCGCATGTTGCTACACCTACACCAACTGGAAATTAATCGCTTCAGGAGTGCCTGCCTCCTTCGGTAAATACGCATGGAAGATTCCGGCCAACCAAAAAACAGGCAGCAAATACAAGATATTGATATGCCACCAAGCCCAACATACTCCGGGAAAGCAGTGAAGGAATTCTATTGTGACGGAAACGGGATTAAGTCAGAGACATTTGAATGTCCTAACGGCTGCAATGACGGCGCATGCATAAAAGGCAAAGAACCCTACTGTAGTGCAATAGGAACAAGAAGTGAAGGCTGTCTGTTGATGGTTACTGTTATGTTTATTGAATATACAACGTTTGAAGTAGATTTAGTATAAGAGGCAAAGGCAGCATTCACATCCTCTCCCAACAGGAAAAAACCAAGCCCTTTCAATAGAAAGAAACGACAATACCATAACATAGGAATTTACTCAAGCCTCTCAAGAGACATCTCCCCCTGGTATCATGCTCGATGCGTGGCTGAGAAAAAAGATAAGCATCAAGCCAACAGACGCAACCCTGCTAATCGGCCTCAACCAGAAGAAATAATCAAAACCACAACAACCGCAAGAACGAACAAAAGAACCATAAACAGATCACCGCCAACAATCCCCGGCACAAAATAAATTTTAGCAAGAAA
>CBDUVR010000042.1:0-8854 GCA_965370705.1 uncultured archaeon
TCGAACTCTCGATCTACGCCACGTCAAGGCGTTGTCATAACCAACTAGACCACCGGCCCCCGTATGGGCTCGCATGCGCATTACGACTAAGTATTATATCTGACGTAAATTATTTAAAAGATACATGTGCATTAACTGATGTTGTATATGCTCCTGTAGTGTAGTCCGGCAATCATTCAGGCCTCTCACGCCTGTGACCTGGGTTCAAAAGTGCGATTTGGCGAAAATCATGGCCTTTCTGAGGCGTCGCATCTGAAAATCCCAGCAGGAGCATTTCTTTTTTCTTTTTTGCGCCACCGAAAGCGATAATAAACCCAACTTTATTAATAAGTGCGGATATAAACATATTACAATGATATCTGTTGAAGAGATGAGGAAAATCGATGAGCATGCGCAGAATGTTTTGGGTGTTCCTGCGCTTATACTGATGGAGAATGCAGGCGCAAACGCAGCAAGAATCATGCATGAAAGATTCAATCTTGAAGAAAAGAATGTGATAGTCTTTTGCGGGACAGGCAACAACGGCGGCGACGGGCTTGTTTTTGCGCGGCATGCTGCAAAATATGGCGCAGCCGTCAGCATAGTTATGGTGAAACCAGAAAAACACATAAGAACCAGTGAAGCAAAGACAAACTATAACATCACAAGAAATCTCAAAATCAACATTTATGCCGGAAAGCTACCAGAAAGTCTGAAAGACATTGATATAGCCTGCGATGCCATGCTTGGAATAGGACTCAAAGATGACGTAAGAGGCCCTTATGCCATGATGATAGATGTTTTCAATAAACTGAACTGCATTAAAGTGTCTCTTGATTGCCCAAGCGGCATAAACGCTGATACAGGCAGAGTCTGCAAGACTGCTGTGAAGCCTGATGTTACTATTACTTTCTATGATATTAAAAAAGGGCTTAACCAATCGAATTGCGGGGAAATTGCAGTAACTGATATTGGAATTAACAAGGAGGCTGGAAAAATTGGAGACTGATGAACTAAAACTAAGAGAATATGAATTGAAAAAGATTGTGAAGACAGCAATAAGAGTGTCTGAGGATTCGTGCATAGACGCGTTCAAGACAAAAAGCCTTTCAGGTGACCTTGGCATGCAAAGGTTTGTATTTCAGGAAAGCTTCAAGCTTGTGTTGGCTGACCTTTTGAAAAAGAAGCCGCAGGGAAGCCAGAATTCTGGCATGGACACAGCCCCGGGAATTCAGCAAGGTTTTTAAACTTTCGGGAATTTATATTGACTACATTCTGTGCAGGGGTACTCAAGCGGCCTAAACCAATCGCTGTTGGTGGCAAAAGAGGCAGGGTTGAGGGCCCTGTGGATTAGTTCCTTCGCGAGTTCGAATCTCGTCCCCTGCACCAAACACTTGCAGGGACTATTGAAAATACCAATATTTTCCGGATTCCGGCCTGAAACCATTAATCTTTATATAGCACAGGCACCATAAATATAAATGGTGATTTATATGGTACAAGCATATTGTGTAAAATGTAAGGCAAAGAGAGAGATGAAAGATCCACAGGCAATAACAATGAAAAACGGAAGAAAAGCAACCAAGGGGACATGTCCTACTTGTGGAACAAAAATGTTCAGAATAGGCGGGTAGCCTGTTTTGAAGTTGTCAGATGACTTTTTCTTTTTTTGTTCTTTTTTTGGCAGCAGCTGGCAGTGGAACCTATAAGCGCGCGACAGTCCAATATATTTAAAAGTAATTATGTCTACTATAAGTAATAAGCTAATCGCGGGAAGAATGTGGTTCTATGATTCGTTTCGGAAAGACAGAGAAAATGATTATTGAGAAACTGAAGAAAGAGAATGCTCTTCATTTTACGGTTGTTGACCCTAATGATTGTGAAAACAGTTCTGTCTGCGCTAATGTTGTGAAGAAGGCAAACTCTTGTGGAACTGATATGATTCTTCTGAGGCCGTCTCTGGGTGCGTCCCCGCTTACTATCAATAAATGCGCGCGTGATATCAAAGCATGCAGCAAACTGCCTGTTGTCCTCTTGCCGACGAATGTGGGTGACATTTCACAGGAGATTGACGCGCTCCTTTTTGTTACGCTTCTTAATTCGAGAAATATATACTGGATGGTGGGTGCACAAGCTTTGGGAGCCCCGGTTGTAAAGATGCTCGGTGTTGAGGCAATACCTACTGCTTATCTTGTGATTGAACCCGGGGCTACGCTGTCGTGGATGGGGGATGTCAAGCCGATTCCTGCGAATAATTCGCATCTTGCAGCGACGCATGCGCTCGGGGGCGAGTATTTCGGGATGAGATACCTTTATCTTGAGACCGGCGCCAAAAGCGAAGTGCAGGTGCCAAGAGATATGATTGAAGAAATCTCGAAAACCTCAGATATTTCCATGATTGTGGAAGCGCATGGGGCAGATGAGGAGCATATTAAGTCGATCGTGGATGCCGGAGCGAAGATTATTGTGACTGAGTACAGGGATGATCTGAAGTCGGTTGTTAAAGCAATTAAAAGCAGATAATTGCCTATGATTTCTGATGGATTGCTTTTGCGAACATTTTTATGCGCTCGAGGGGATCCCTTGAATCCTCAATTTTTGTGCCGACGTGTATGCAGTTTGCGCCTGCTTTTATTAAGTCACGTGCCTGCGCAGGTGTCTTTACGCCGCCTGCAATCACTATGTTGATGTCAACGCTTGACCTTACAGCGGAAACCAGGTTCGTCGGCACAGGATCAGGTGAGCCTGAGCCTGATTCCAGTATGGCGAATCTCATGCCCATGTACTGTGCTGCCATGCAATGTATTACCGCAAGATCAGGCTTGCTTTTCGGGAGAAGCCTTGATTCGCCTACCCAGCCGACAGTCTGTCCTGGCTCAAATACGAGATATGCTGTCGGAATCGGCTCAAGATTGTATTTTTTTATGATTGGCGCGCCAAGAATTGGTGCTCCTGCAATCCAGTATGGATTATTGGAGTTCAGGAGGCCCATGAAATAGATTGAATCTGCGTATCTTGTGACTGTCCCTATGTTCCCCGGAAAGATGTGGAGCGGGATGTCTGTGTTTTCTTTTATCAGCTTTGCAATGTTGTCAAGAAACTGGCCCTGCACTCCTATTGAGCCGCCGAGCATTATTATGTCTGCGCCGCCTTCGTCAAGGTTTTTGGCTAGTTTCAGTGCACTCTTGGGGGTGTGCTTGATAGGGTCCGGGTCTATGAGCCCCATAAAGACACCTGAGTTGCTTTCAATTATTTCATTTATGTGTTTTTCTGTTTTACCGATTTTCATATGATGTATTGTTTTCTTTCAAAATATTTAAATATGTTAATTGAATAGTTGCTGTATGAATGCATATTGGAAGATAATAAGGCCGAATGTCTGCTTTCTTGCGGTTTCGGGTGTTTTTGTGGGGGCTGTGCTGTCTTCTGTTTATGATGTCACTCTTCTTCTGCCTGCTTTAGCTGCTGCGTTTTTTATTTGCGCCGGCGGGAACGTCATCAATGATTTTTTTGATTTTGAAATCGATAAAATCAACAAGCCAAAAAGGCCGCTCCCTTCCGGGAAAATAAGCCTTAAAAGAGCGGCTGCATATTACCTGCTTTTGAGTGCTGCCGGCATCGGGTTGTCTTTGTCTGTAAGTGCGCCCTTCTTCTGGATTGCAGTGTTCAACTTCCTGATTTCCACATTGTATGCATGGAAACTAAAAAAGATCGCGATTATTGGCAACATTACTGATTCTTTCCTTGCTGCAGTCACTTTTGTTGCGGGTGGGTTGATTGCAGGCAGTTTTTTTGATATATTGAATTCTCCTGTCATGGTCCTTGCTTTTATTGCGTTTCTGACGACCATGGGGCGCGAGATATTCAAGGATGTAGAGGATATGAAGGGAGATAAGGCGCTTGGCGCAAGGACTTTGCCTATATTGACTGGCGGCGCAATTTCAATGAATATTGCCCGGATGTTTGCAGCTTTGGGTGCCCTGAGCGCAGTCTTGCCTTACATTAGCCGGATGTTTGGTGAGTATTATATTGTCTCTGCAATGCCGTGTTTGTGTGTGCTTCTTTATTCGACGACGCAGAATGACCCTAAAAGGGCGCAGGAAATGGTGAAAATCGGGATGTTTCTTGGTATTTTCGCGTTTCTTGTTGGCGCGTTTTTTGGTGGATGAGATGATTTTATGAAAATACTAATCACTGGCGGAACAGGGTTTCTCGGGGAGAGACTGGTTAGGGCGCTGTTAAAAAAAGGGCATAAGGTCTGCGTTTTTTCCAATGAGAGGAACAGTGAAATCGAGAAGATGGACGCTGTGCTGATTATCGGGGATATTTTTGATAGAAAAAAGGTTAGAAAAGCACTCAGCGGCGTTGATGTTGTGTATCACCTGGCAGCGATTCTTGATGAGAGCAGCCCGCTCATGTACAAGGTGAATGTTGAGGGCACAAGAAATGTAATAAGCGCATGCAGGAACTCAGGTATAAAGAGGATAATTCTTCCAAGCTCAATCGGGGTTTTGGGATATACTGAAAAGCCTGCAGTTGAGGATATGCCGTACAATCCTTCTACAGAATATGAGAAGAGCAAGGCAGAGGCTGAGAGGCTTGTAATCGGGTCAGGAGTAGCATATACAATTGCAAGAATTACAATCATCTGCGGCCCAAACAGCTTCTGGAGGCAGATATTCAGGGCTGCAGGGAAGGGTTACCCGATAATCGGCCCGGGGGGCAATTACTGGCATCTGGTCTATGTGGATGATGCAGTGAATGCGCTTGTGTTGATGCTAAAGCCAAAAGCAAAGAACCGGATATATCATATTGCAGATGATGACCCGCATACATACAGGGAAGTTTATGAGACTATTGCAAAAGTGAGCGGGTGCAGGAAACCTGAGAAGCACGTTCCTGTTTTTCTGGTTAAAGCGGTGGCGCTTTTGCATGAAACAAAGTGCAGGATACTTGGCAAAAAGCCGAATGTCACGAAAATGAGGTCAAGTATTGAGAGACTGATAAGAGAGAGAATTGTCTCTATAGAAAAAGCAAAAAAGGAGCTTGGCTATAAGCCAAAATACAATCTGGAAAAAGCCATGAAAAAGACGTATAGGGAGTTGAAGGAAGGATGAAGCATTCAGTTATTTAAAACTGCGCTGAATAAAAAGAAGGTATGATTATACCGTATGAACTGATAGGCAAGATTGCTGTTTACGGCATGATTGCTGTTTTCTCTGTGTTAATTGTTGCTATGGGGCTCGGGTTTTATTCTTTTAAGAGAAGGAGGATATTGTTTCCTAATTTTGTTCTGTTTGTGCTTGATTTACTGTATTCTCCTGCAAAATGGGTGTGCAGGGTTTTTTCTATCCGAAACACGCTTGTTGATGAAATCATGATTGAGATAAGGAATGCTGTTTTGCTTGAGAAGTTCAGGGATGCGGGGAAGGATAAGATACTGGTCGGACCACAGTGCATGAGGCATCCGGAATGCAAGGCGCGGTGCGAACCGCGTGTAGGGTATATTTGCCTTGGCTGCGGTAGATGCGATTTTTCGCGCCTGAAAAAGGAGTGCGATAAATGGGGGTACAAGATGTTTATCGTGCCTGGCGACAGTTTTGTTAGGAAGATCATAAAGCTGTACAGACCGAAAGCTGCTCTTGGAATCGCATGTTTCGGGGAACTGAATGAGTCAATGCATGAGCTATCGCCTGTCCTCCCGGTACAGGGAGTGCCACTCCTAAGAGACGGGTGCTTTAATACTGCTGTAAATGTTGAGGATGTTATTGATAAAATGAGGCTATAATAATGTATGAATTGTTTGGAAAGTTTATTGTGTATGGTGCATGGATTGTTGTGGTTCTCGTGGCGGTATCGCTCTTTTTCGGGTATGTTGCGCTGACGCGAAGGATTATGCTTTATTCTTTTTTTGCTGGTGTGCTTGATTTTTTTTATATGCCTTTAAAAACGTTGTATGCCCGTTTTGATAAGGTGAAAAAACTTGATGCTGTTATGGTTAAACTGAAGAATGAGGCGAGTAAAAAGAGATATGAAAAGACCAGAAAGAGGATACTTCTTGCGCCGCATTGCATGAGGTCCCTTGACTGTCCTGCGCCGAGCGCAAGGAATGGCATACAGTGCAAATCATGCGGAAAGTGCCCTTATGCTGAGATAAAAAAGGTTGCTTCAGGTCTGAGTATTAAGGTGTTTATTTTGACGGGGTCTTCTGCTGTTAAGTATGTTGTAAAAAGCGAGAAGTTTGACGGGATTGTACTGCTTGCGTGCAATTATGAGCTTAACAAGGTTATGCGCTCTCTTGCGCCGCGAAATATTGTCTCGTATGGTGTAGCGCTGACGAAGGATGGATGCTTTAATACTGAAGCTGATTTGAAGGCGCTTTATAGCGCAATGAAAATGGGACTATGATTATGCGAAGAACTCAAGAAAAATCTTTCTGCCCAAACAAGTTTTTAAACCAAGAGCTATGAACTCAAATAATACTGGTCTGATCTGTTTTTGTTCCAAAAAGGGTAATATGGATTCCTGCAATCTTTTGTGTTTCAATAATTTCGAGATGTCCTTGTTAGAATCATAGTTTTTATCAATAATTGATTGTGCAGCAATTTTTCCTGAAAGTATTGCAGAATAAATACCTTCTCCACTAAATCCAAATGCAAGCCCTGCGGCATCGCCTGTTAGATAGATATTGCCAAACCTAAATCCCCGATAGTCACAATTGATAGTCGCTGCTTGATATTTTGCACCTTTTAAGTCAATAGCTCTCTTTTTGCACCATAAATCAAGCTTCTTGCGCAACTCCGGAATACTTGTTGCGCCCAATTTTGCGCCCGCGCCAACTGAAAACGAATTTTTATGCGGAAATATCCATGCATACCGTGAGCCAAATCTCTTGTGGTCAAAACAGAGTTCCAGATAATCCGTATCCTGATTCACGATATATTGCATTGCAATGCCTGTTTTATCCGCAGGCAAATTCAGATATTTTCTTACTGTGGAAATACTGCCATCTGCACCAATAAGATAGTCATATTTTATCTTTTTGCTGCGACAGGCAACATGGTCATTTGTGATTGATGTGACTCTGCTACTTGTTCTAATAGTTGCGCCATTGTCTTCAGCTATTTTTCTCATGTATGCACCGAGGGTTGCTCTGTTTATGGTATATACTATATTCTTGTTGTATTTCGCAATAATATCCTGCCGGGGTGTAACGAGACGAAAGGAATCAAGGTTGCGCTCAAGAAGATTTTCAGGAATTCCAAGTTCTTTGCATTTTGCGGATATTCCTCCTGCGCAAACTTTCGGACCCACAACATCATTCTTCTCAAGAACTAAAACATCTTTTCCTGCGCCTGCAAGAACTTCGGCTGCCTTTAGTCCCGCGGGGCCTGCGCCGACAATTACAATATCATGCCTTTCCATAACATATCTTGACAATCAATATTTATATTTCAGATGCGCAATTTACTCCATGCAGCGCTATTTCCTTTCAAAAAAAGTCACAAAGAAAATCAATAGTATGTTTCCATCTGCCAATATATCCAGGAGCACAAAAGCAGAGTACATAAAAGACGGTGACCTTGAACTCGTGCTTATAAACAATATACCCTCGTTTTTCTACATGGACAAGAAGCTTTTCCCGGCACTTAAGTTTGTTCACGGGAGAGAGAATGATTTCAGGAAAATTACAGTTGATATGGGGGCTGTAAAGTTTGTATGTGGCGGTGCGGATGTCATGAGACCGGGGATTACTCATGTTGATGATGGGATATCCAGGGACAATATCGTAATAGTGGTTGATGAGAAGCATAAGAAGGCGCTGTCTGTTGGTGTTCCGCTCTATAGTGATGATGAAATGAAAAAGATGAAGGAAGGGAAGGTCATAAAGAATGTTCATTGGGTGGGGGACAAAATCTGGAATTATGTGATTAAGTAATGCCTGCGCCAGAATCTTTAACAGGAGGTAATGATATGGTGAAAAAGACTGCTAAGAAGGGAAATAAAATCATTGGAAAGATTTCTGCGAAAACTATCGGGAAAAGCGTGGATACTGTTACAGATTATGTTGACCTGGTCTCGCAGATGATTGCAGAATACCTGAACCGGAGATATAAAGTGGAAAGAAAAGTGGAAGATATAAGAAAAGCAACAATACAGACATTATTCCTCTTCAAAAGAGAGTTCGTAAAAACAATTGTTGAAGCTCTTTTCCTGGTCACTGGCTTATTAGCGCTAATTGCCGGAACTGTTATGCTGATGTCGAGGTATATTCCGCTGGATTATCTGCTTATAGGATACGGGGTTATTATTACCCTTGCAGTATTGATGAGAATGAAACTCAGGATGTAGAACAGACGCAACCAAGAATGAAATGCAAGAATCCTGTAAAAATATACCTGTCCATGAATAATATATCAAATTGCAGGCAGGCTTTTCACGTCCCGTATAATTTGATTTTAATTGTCAGATTTATTGATATTTGGGACTTTTTGATTCTTTAATAGCAGATTCAACTCATCCTGTTCGATTTTGAATTGAATGGCTGTGATACATTTTGTTACTTGTTTGGAACAAGCAACACTTATATTCTTTTCGGTTGCATTATAGTTAACGTCGTTACTAACTCATGGAATATGTGTACCATCGGATAACTACATGCTTTTTAATTGCTTGGTGTAGTTTGTGATGCAATTAAAATGGACATATCCCAAGAGGTGCAAATAATGATAATTATGAAAAAAATAAGTAGTAACAAAAAGAATGTTCCCGTATTGTCATCTTTATGTTTGATTGTATTTGTCATGTTTTCTTTTTCTGCGATTGTGAACGCAGAAGCAGTTACCTATGATATGTGGAATCAGCCAGACCAGGA
>CBDUVR010000043.1:0-8646 GCA_965370705.1 uncultured archaeon
CACATTGTCTCTTTTCCAGCAGTCACCGGAAGCGCCGCCTTTTTTGCACAAGCTCGAAAGAAATTCTTCCTTGTCAGGCAGCTGTTCCCATACCTGCGGGAGGTAGGTCGACCTGTGAAAACCGGAAGTCATAACCACACCATCTTTCAAAGGCGTCAGTTTGCTTAAGAGTTCATCTGGCGAAGCAAATTCAAGGGCTTGAGGTACTGACAAAACAGACACCTCCACATGAATACCATCAAGCTCTTCATAAGTTACCGGCTTAAACCTTGGGTCGCGCACAGCTGCGCTGACAGCATTGTCAATCACGCACTGGTAAAGAGGCTTCTGCGGGAATATGTGCCCTATGCAACCTCTTAGCTGGCTGTTCTTCGTTAGGGTTACAAAGCAGCCTTTTTTTTCTGTCAGCTTTTTGGACAATGTACCCACATTGATTCTGGGTGTCTTCTTGTCCTTTAAATACGACTCCAGTGTACTCCTTGCAAGTCCGGTCAGGATTCTCTGCTCATCTTCGTCTAAGCTGTCATCATTGTAGAAAACATAAGATACATAGCTCACTGAATTCCTGAAATCGCCTGTGACGCGCCCTGACGTGTCATAGTGTAGAAGCTTGCCTTTCAGATCCGTCTTTTGGATCATTTCAAGAAGTACAGTTATGGGCTTGCTGCCGCAGATTGTGGCGCCAGTCTCCTGAATGTAGGCACAGAAACCTTCTGGGTCCTCTTTTTCGATGTACTCAAGCGCCCCATAGTCCAGTTTTCTTATGTTTTCTTCTATGTTTTCCGTGAATGGGACATAGCCATATCGTGGACCATAGTGGGTGAAATCAGAGCTTGCAATTATCAGTGTGCTTTCATCTATATATTCGTTCAGTATGCCCACGATTTCCGGGAGATCATTGTAGTTTGTGGCGCCGCCTATTAGTATCGGTATTATCTCAGGGTCATTTAGGCTTTCCTGGAGAAATGGAAGTTGTACTTCAATAGAGTGTTCTTTCCTGTGTGCATTTTTTTCTGTGTATAGAAGGCCGGCTTTTCTGAACTCCTCCCTTACGCTGCTCGTCTTCGATGACAACTTAACCATGCCCAACGGCGTCTTGTAGTGCGTAGCGTTTGCAATTGATACGCCGTTAAAATAAAAGTAATGGCTTGGTGCAAGCAGAAGTACTGTTTTTATGCCTGCAACATTTTTGTATGCAAAGGCAGCTGTTTGTCCTGAGTACGTGTATCCCGCGTGCGGTGCGATTATTGCGCGGATACCCTCCGGGAGAGTATTATCATCTACATTTTCATAGTATTTTTCGATTGTGTCTTCCAAACTATTTTTCGATAACGGATAGAATGCCCCTGCAACTGCCGGGTTTCGTATGACTTGCATGGCGTCACTCCTTTCAGTGTTGGGTTTTTCAAGTGATATGTATATTAGAATTGCTAATATTGTAAATAGAACAAGAGGTATTAGTATATTTTTTGATATGTATTGTTTTTCCCTTCCTTTTCTTTTAATTGGTTTCACCAGCAAATATATTGCATTCAGATGACTTTTATTCTCAGTTTGCTTATTTTTTTGTCGTCAGCACCAAGAATTGCGATTTTCATTCTGCCTAACTTGATTTTTTCTCCTTTTTCCGGGATTCTTCCGAGTTTATGGATGATGTAGCCTGCAATTGTGTTGAAGTGCTCTTCGCGTATGTCTAGTTTCAGGATTCTGTTAACTTCATCAATTTCTGTTTTTCCTTCAATTTCGAAGCTTTCGTTTGTGGCAGGTTTGATGTGTGTTTCTTTTGCATCTGTCTCATCGTAGATTTCTCCTACAATCTCTTCGAGAATATCTTCAAGGGTCACAAGCCCTTCAACCCCACCGGATTCATCAACTGCTATTGCAATGTGTATTCTTTTTTTTCTGAAGTCTTTTAAGAGCAGGCTTAGGTTTTTGGTTTCCGGGACAAAGTACACCGGGCGAATTATTTCTTCAATTGGGTTGTCGCCTTTTTTTCCAATGTAATTTATGAGGTCTTTCACATAAAGTATGCCTATTATGTTGTCGCGGCGCTCTTTGTATACTGGTATTCTTGTGTACCTGTTTCCCGGCATGACTTTCAGGACATCTTTTATTTTCGTGTCTGCTTCAAGGCAGAACATGTCTGTTCTTGGTATCATGATTTCTTCTACAGATGTACTGCCGAAATCGAAGACCTTGTGTATCATTTCTTCTTCGTCTTTCTTGATTATTCCTTCTTCTGCACCGACTGATATTGTTGTCCTGAGTTCGTCGACAGTGATGAGCCCTTTTTCCGGTACGCCTCCCATTATTTTTATGATGAAACCTGTTATTTTTTCGAGGAACCATATTACAGGCGACAGTATCCTGGTCAGGATGACGATTGGCTTTGCGACCATGAGGGATATTTTTTCTGCGTTCTGGTGCGCGAAAGCTTTCGGGGTTATTTCTCCGAAGACCAGCAGGATAAATGTCATTATGCCTGTCGCTATTCCAAGGCTTATACCCACTGCTGTTGGGCCGAGCGCGTTTGAGACTATTACGGTTGCAAGCGCGGATGCGCCGACATTTACGACATTGTTCCCAACCAGTATCGTAATCAGAAGCCTATGCGGGTTTTCTTTGAGCTCTTTAAGTCTTTTCGCGCCCTTCTTGCCCTGCTTCACCAGGTTTCTCACTTTAATATCACTGAGCGAGAAAATAGCAGTTTCTATGCCAGAGAATGTTCCTGACAGTATTATGAGTATTATCAGGATTATGATTTCAGCATCCATAGGTACACAACAACTGTTGTATTTTTGATAGTCTATGTTGTTTTTTATTTTTTATATGTCTTTGTCTTCTTACATAAACCCCCATAATTGTGTTACCTCCCCTGTGCTGATGCTGTTGGTTATAGTCTAATACATGGGATGCTCTTGCTTATAATCTTTCTCTTATCCTGCTCATTCGAAGATACTGATTATCCAACAACATTTATAAAGCTTATATATTAATATTTGGATGTTTAAAATCTCGAAAAAATCTTTTTAATGGTGAACAATATGGCAACAAAATTTGTGATTGCAGATCCGAAAACTGCAAAATGCTATCAGAAGGAAGTTGATGACTCAAAGCTGTCCGGTCTTGCTGGATTGAAGATTGCAGACGAATTCGACGGCGGCATTATCGACATCCCGGGATACAAGCTAAAGATTACCGGCGGCTCAGGCAAGGGCGGATTCCCGATGAGAAAAGGTGTTCTCGGGTCTTCAGTACAGCCTGTTCTTTTGTCATATGGCCAGGGCATGAAACTGAAGAGGAAGGGCTTGAGAAAGCGAAAGACAGTTTGCGGAGCTGCTGTATCTTCTGATGTTTCGCAGGTAAATGTGAAAATTGCAAAATACGGCAAGCAGTCACTGGACTCTATTTTCGGCTCAGGTACAAAGAGCGAAGAAGCAAAATCAGAATGAATTTCTTTTGAACATGACCAAAAGGCTTATTGCAAAGATTATAACACAGCTATAATTGCTCACTCCGGGACTTCTTGAAAGCAGACCCGCGTTTTTCTTAGCTACAACATGCAACCGTATACCTGTCTGGTTGAAAAGTGTGGGAACGGATAATGACCTCCCATCTATATACAACATGTAGGTTCCAACTTTACCTCCAAAAGTATTTATAGTTGTAAATGTTTCCTCATGGGGTCCGAGTCTGAAATTCATGCTCTTGTCCCCGTTCTCAAAAGATGACCAGTATTCGATTTTTTCTGGTATTCCTGTTAGTTTGAGACTGATAGTGTCTTCTACATCAAGGTTATTTTTCAGCCATATTATAAGAGTCCAATAGTTGCCGCCTTCGATTGTTTCGGGTCTATTGAAGTAGAATTTCAGTGACGGATTATCTGCAGTCATGCATTTTCCAAGTATGCAGGAGCCATCCATACACTCTGTATTTGAGCTGCAATCACAGCCAGTTGCCTTTTTGACTGTGATGGTGCCTCTGATACTGGAGTTGGCATTGCCGATATTGTCAGTAGCATTAACACGGTATTCATATGTCTGTGCCACACAGTATGGTGTCGTTACCTCGTATAATGTGCCTTTGCTTACCTTTGTGAGGCAATTTGCGAAAGGGATCTTTATGTCAACTGTATCGCATCCTGATACCTCGTCAGAGCAGTTTATCCTGAGCCTTATGTTTTTGAATGATTCTACTGGTTCAGGATATACTTCAAGCGATATCTGCGGCGGTGTGGCGTCTACCATAATATAATGGTAGCGGGACTGGTTTATATTCCCACTCAAGTCACTGCAAAAATATGTGATATTGTGAAAGCCATCCTCTACGTTTAATAATATGTTCCAGTTGACCGGCCCGCCACCTAAAGATACATTTGGACTGTGGTCAAGGGAATATTTGCACCATAATCCATCTTCGTTCAAAGAAACGTTTGCCCACATTGTATTTGTTTTGTATAATACCTCCTCTGGCGCTGTAATGATGATTACCGGTCCCGTAGTGTCAGCGCTGGAGCCATTCGACACCGTTACAAGGAGTGAAAGGAAAAACGTGAGCCATAAAAGGTATCTCATTGCATCAACCTCCAAAATACTTGCATCTATATATCTATTCTGATTTTCACTCTTCAACTGCAACACATGTGTTTTCAGTAATTACCTGCTGCACCTCTATGTTCTCGCCCGGTACGCCTGCCGCACAGTCCTCAACCGCTTTTTCAAGTGTTGTGAGAATACCTTCCTGAAATATTTCTTTCTCTTCGTTGTTCAGGTTCATATTGAATCTCAGGTTGATCCATAACATGAAGTCATTGATACTTCTTATACTAAAGAAGCCTACATCTTTCGATTCTTTTATTATTACTTCGGATCCCTTTGTATTCGTGCTCGGACTCGTGATTTGTGGATATATTATTTTGCTGCCGGTCGCAAGCTCATTGTCAAGCACGTTTTTCAGGTTCCTTTTGCCATTATTGTCTTTAACTTTTATACTATATAGTTCTGATTCCCCGCTTTTTTCAAGGTCTGATTTTTTTACTTTGAGCGAATTTACTCCGATGATTTCGATTTTGCTCTTCTGATCATCAAGCAGTTCTTTTGCGTCATTATCAATATACAGGATTGATTCTGTGCTTCCTTTGTTGAATATGAAAACCATTGATGGAATACCGTCACTTGGCACCAGCACAAAATCAGAGTAGTTTGTGTATATGAAGGTAATACCTTCGATTGTTATTTCGAGAGGAGACATTACGATGCCGCCCAATTCAGTTGGGTCGATTGCTCTTGCAAGGCTTTTTATATGCCTGTGTTTCCAAAACATTCCCTTGGATTTCGAGAAATCTTCTTTGAGTTCTGAAAATCCTTTCCCGCCGCCACCTTTGCCAGCAAGGGCAGGGATTATTAAGAATGAGAAGCATAGCAAGAATACAAAGATTATAATAAGGACCCCTTTCATGATAAGTACTATAATATCCATTGTATATAAAGATACTTGGTCTTCAGCGCATGAATTCAAGAACAAGAGTTTTGCCGGACAGGCTTTTTCCAGACAGGTTTAGGTCTTTAGGTACCTGGATTATCTTGAAATATAACTTGCTGCCGCTGTATGCGCGAACTTCGCAGGAATTCTCAAACTCGAGGACATCTATATCATCCAGATGCCCTACACCAGGCACACAGATATCTGCTCTCAGCTTGCCCGGAAGTTTTACGATACTTGTCTCAGGCTCAAGTGTCTCCTTTGGAGCCGGCCTTTTTTTTGTCATGTCTATGTCAGTTTTCCTCCGGGTGCTGACTGCCTGTCCTGCACCTTGTGCAGCAAGGCCGCGGTTGGATATTACCTTCACAGAGAACCCGTGTACAGGAGAGTTCTGTTCCCGGGAAAAACCACTTGCCAGCGTAGCTAACAGCTTCTTCATCAGGCGCTTCTGCAGCCCATAAAGTATTTTGTCAGCCACATCCTGCATGCCCATCTGATACATTGGCTTCGCAGAGATACTCTCGCCGCAGAACGGGCAGTATTTCCACTCCTTAGTCCCGATATCACTCTTGCAGTTCCTGCATATCATCTTTTAACATCTTCCATCTTTCATCGTATATAAAATATAGAGCTACGATGGAAAAGCTTGGAAATTATCCAATCTCACAATAAATTTCCATGATTTCATTTAAACTTAAGCTTCTTCAGTATCTCAGCTGGTTCATTCGGCTCTATTTTAAACCCCTTTGATGTAAGGGAAAGTATCATCCAGAACACATCTGAAATGCACCTGAGCGACGCCACTGCATTCACTTTCTTCCCCTGGAATATCAGCGTGTCGCCGTCATAATCTACAGTTACCTGCTGAAACTCCTTAGGATCCAGTGTAAGCTGCTGGGATTCGCTCCCCGTAATTGTAAGGTCCATCTTTTCAGGCGCCTTGACTTTTATAGTATATTCTGACATATTGTCACCCCGTTATTTTTGTTTTCAATAAACTTTGTTGCTTCATCTATTTATAAAAGTTTTGATGCATCAATTTAGAACGGCGATGTTGCATAACTATTGTGGATTGTGTCGACAGCCACTGTTTTTAGCATTTTGGCTGAAAATCGCTAAATGGCATCAGCAAGCCTTTTGGTCAAGACCTGTACAACAGCACCATTTAGAACAAAAGCAAGCGGTCACATCAAATATTAATCGCAACAACCCACACAGCGAACCACATCGCAAGATACGGCCAGATGCCGTTTGCCATCCACCAGTTAAACTCCCGCTTCTTTAACGCAAGTTTCACTATCTGGTTCATGAATATCAGCACAGCTGCCCCGACAAACGCAACCATACCCCCGCCATAGCCTATAACAATGCTTTCCGAGATGCATCCCACACCTGCACCGGCAGCAGTATGCATCAACGTAGAAATTATCTTTTCCTTGTAGTCTGGCATTAGAGAACATAGAAAAGCAAATTATATAAAACTTAATTGAGGCAGGCAATGATATATAAAATTAAGTCTACACACTGTAAATACATTATGAAACAAAACTCTAATTCTTCGAAAAAGAGTAAAACAAAATTTGTATTCGTAGTCGGCGGCGTGCTTTCAGGACTCGGGAAAGGGATAGTCACATCCTCTGTCGGCTCCATCCTAAAAGCCGGCGGCTATTCAGTGACAGCAGTAAAAATAGACCCCTACATAAACCTGGATGCAGGAACAATGCGCCCCACTGAGCACGGGGAAGTCTATGTGACAGATGACGGCGGCGAGATTGATCAGGACCTTGGCAACTACGAGCGCTTCCTCAATGTGCACATACCAAAAAGAAACAACATCACAACAGGACAGGTATACCTCTCGGTAATTGAAAAAGAGCGCCAGCTAAAATACAACGGGCGCGACGTTGAGGTAATACCGGATATTGTCAACGAGGTCAAAAAAAGAATACTTGAATGCACAAACGGCTATGAATTTACACTCGTTGAAGTCGGCGGCACGTCAGGCGACATCGAGAATCTTGTCTTTCTCCATGCAGTAAGAGAGCTCAGCAGGGAATACCCGTCAATAAACGTGATGGTGACCTACCTGCCGTACCTGAAAAACGTAAACGAGCTCAAGACCAAGCCGACCCAGCACGCGATGTCCAAGCTGCGCGAAGTCGGCATATTTCCTGACTTTGTGGTCGCGAGATCTGAAATCGGCATAGACAAGCCCCGCCGCTGGATCATCTCAAAAAGATGCTTTATCGACGAGGAATATATTATTGATAACCCGGATATGGAAAGCATTTACACTATCCCCCTGCTATTTGAAAAACAGGGCTTTGGTGAGAAGATACTGTCAAAGTTCGGCATAAAAGACGAAATAGACCTCAGAGAATGGAAGAAATACTCAAACAAGCTAAAAAATGCCACAAAAGAACTAAAAATCGCATTGATTGGCAAGTACGTGTCCCACGGCAAAACAGAGCATGCCGATGTTTACCTGTCAGTCCTTGAAGCAGTAAAGCATGCATGCGCCTACAAAGGTGTTAAGCCGAAGATTGTGCAGATACAGTCCTCGCGATTTGAAGAAGAGCCGGCAGGTGCAGTGCTCAAAGATTTTGACGGCGCCATTGTGCCTGGCGGGTTTGGCAGTTCCGGCATAGAAGGCAAAATCACAGCCATAAAATATTTAAGGGAAAACAACATGCCTTTCCTTGGCCTCTGCCTGGGAATGCAGCTTGCTGTAGTCGAATACGCAAGAAATGTCTGCAGCATGAAAGATGCACACACAACAGAAGTCAACCCGCAGACAGAGCATCCGGTAATAGACATTCTCCCTGAGCAGAAGGAGCTTATAAAAAACAAAAAATACGGCGCAACCATGCGCCTTGGCGCCTACCCGGCAATGCTGAAGAAGGGGACGATTGTAAACAAACTGTATTCTGCAGGCGAAGTTTTCGAGCGCCACCGCCACAGGTACGAAGTGAACCCTGAGTATATTGAGAAGCTTGAGGAGAAAGGCATTGTATTCTCAGGCAACTCACCAGACAGGCGCCTTATGGAATTCATGGAACTTCCGGCGCACAAATTCTTTGTAGCAACCCAGGCACACCCTGAATTCAAGTCGGCGCCGCTGAATCCCCATCCCCTTTTTGTTGGTTTTGTGAAGGCATGTCTGAA
>CBDUVR010000044.1:0-8568 GCA_965370705.1 uncultured archaeon
TCAAAAAAATCATCTGCTTTCATTGACAGGGAGTTCAGTCTGTTGAGAGCCATTCCTGACGGCCGCATGGGTTTAAAGAAGATCTCGTCCTGGCCAATGCTTATGTATTCATCAATCAGTGCTTGCGGGGAGAACTTTAGCGAATGGTTAGTTATGACAGGTAGGGCATGTACATCAACTTTAAAATCATTCTTCAGTATGGTGATCCATCTCACAACATCAGCGTAACTTCCTTTCCCGTTGGCGTATGGCCTTTGCCTGTCGTGAAGCTCTTCCGGCCCGTCCAATGATGTAGTGAGGGATACGCGCATAGCTGCAATTTCTCTTGCTATGCTTTCATCCATTAAAGTTAGATTTGTCCCGAGTGAAAATTTCAAGTGCAATTTACTTGCTTCTGAGCGGCGGTTTGCCTCCTCGTGGATATATCTTACTATATCCCAGTTCATCAGTGGTTCACCGCCTTCTATCAGTATCCGATTGCCCCACGATTGCGGTGTGTTGAAGATGAAATCCAGGACTTTTCCGGCAATGTCCTCATCCATTTCATCTCCTTTCTGGTTCGCACCCTGATGGCAGTAGGTACATTTTAAGTTGCATTTGTCTGTCACAGATATGACATGGTAATTTGCGTACCTGAATAAATGTTCGTTCTGCTGCCTGAGGTCGCTCAGCACTTTCTTCATGGAGTTCTCTGTCAGGATGATTCCAACTTCCTCTAATTGTTTGAAGAGTCCGGGGTCTTTATCGAACTGGTTTGACTTGAGCAGATTATATTCATCATCTGACAGGACGCTCCAGCCGCCGTGTCTTGTTGTTAGCAGTATGCGGTTATCATCAATCCTGAATTCAAACCACTTGTTTAAAGAATAAGCTTCGTCTTTTGCCTGGTTGTAATATGTCTGCATGTTCCCAACTGTTTTTATTGTCTTTGTTGCTGGTTGTGTCCGATTGCTAATCCAGAGTTTAATGCTGCCTGGACAATTGCGTTTCTCACTCCGGCATAGCGCCTGCCTTCCAGATCCTCAAGAAATGAGCTGATTAGCTGGACATTGAACTGGTATCCAAGTTTTTCCAACGCGCGCTTGGGAGTTTTTGCTTCTGTGTTAATCGGACTCAATGTAACTGTTATAGCAGTTTGTGGTTCGCCTCCAACTACAATCCATGCGTCATCAATGAAATGGTAAGCAGCATGCATAACTATAGGGATTGGAGAGATTGATGGTTTCACGTCTATAGAAACAGAGCCTTCTTTTAAGTTAACTCTGAAGTTGTGGAGTTGTGCGGCATTCATGATATATCTCTTTCCTCTTGTTCTTTGATGAGAATTATGTGGCTTCTGCGTCGTCAACTGAGGGGGCGCTATTGCTCCATGATGTGGTGGCTGTAGTTGCCGTGGTGGCAGTTGTTGATGTAGTGCATGTAGTGCAGCTGCAACTCCAGCAATAGCCGGAGGTGGTACTGGTTGTGCAGGAGGTTGTTGATGTAGTTGATGTTGTAGAAGTGGTGGCTGTTGTAGAAGTGGTGGCTGTTGTAGCCGTTGTGCATATGCAACAGGCTCTTACTTCTTCCATACCCAGACTGCCGCCGACCAGAGCACCGGCACCAAGAGCCAGTGCCTGGGCTTTTCCAATAGAACCCTTCTCACCTTTAATAAAACCTATCAACTTTCTTTTTATAAAAGAATCTTTTTTTTCTTTCACAAGACAACAACCAATTTTTCCTTATTAATCTCTGGATTATTATAACACTTTTTAGGATAGCCATATTCTGTCTGGCAGAAAAGTCATAAGATGCAGGGCATAGTAAGCTCCTTTTAAGCTCGCATCATCATCCTCGAGAAATTCCTTGTAGCCGCCATCCCCTGTAGAGAATTTTTCAAGTTCTGAAATAATCTCATCAGTACTCAATTCCAAGCCGGAAGCGAGTTTCAGGCGGGATATCCAATATGCTTTTTTAATGTCATTATTGCTTTCCAAATCAAATGATTCAAGTTTGTTTATTAGCTCTCTTTCTTCCTCTTCGTCGTTTGGGCAGATTATCTGCAAATCAGATTTAGATGCCTCCTGAAGGAATTTCGCCTCCAGCCAGTCTTCTCCTTCAGGAATGTAATAGTTGCATACGAATTCCTGGTACCTGCTTCTAAGCATGGGGAGTTCTTCCGGTGAATTCTTCCTGAACTGTAGATCTAATAACCAAAAAACCTTGCACTGACGAAGTAGCTCCATATTCTTGGGCGGACAGTCAGGATTGAGTATTGACAGGGATATGAGCCAGCTCATGTTTATCGGCTGCTTAAAGCCTGCCGGATACCATGAATTTATGCGCATAGCCATGAATGTAGGCTTGAAATCACGGCCTTCTCCCAGGTCTTCTCCCTCTGCGAGATAGTATTGTTTTTCAGGAACATAAAAACTCCTGACATACTCAAGGCTTTTGGGATTTGCAGGTGTTCTTCTATTTTTGATAGGAAATAGTGCTACGTAGGTCGCTTCCAGGCCCGGTGGCGAGTCTTCAGTGAATTTGAATCCTCCTGTTGCATTGTCATAATAGTGCTCTGAAATGAACTGATAAGTTTGCCTTGAATTCGGCTGCCAGTCTGTATACAGAGAGCCAGTGGAATCAGAGGGAGTTGGAGAGAGATTCATGAACATTATACCTGCCACAAGACCAATAACAATTCCTGCCACAAGGCAGATGACAAGTGCAGATTTATTACTGCTCTTACTTATTGCTCCTCCCAGTTCTCCGCCTTCTCCGTGAATTTCAAATACTTTCAACAAATGATGCCACCAGCCTTGTGTTAAAGTCGTATCCTAGTTTTTTTAGATATGTTATTATTTGTTTTCTGCCTTTTAAATGTTTTGTCTCTGCTGTCGAGGGGTTTAATGTGACAATCATCATGTTGCCTCTTTCTGCCATTGATGCAGTTGCTTTCCCGGTGAAATCGTCAAGTGCGCGCCTGATGCAGTCAACAGGAAAAATCCCGGGGTTTACAAGTATTTCCACACACTTTTTATTCTCATCTATTTTGACAGTTGTATCTTCAATCTTCATATGTTATCCTTTTTTAGCGGAATATTATAAATTTGTGGATTTAAAATTACAATAGCCTGAAAAAGTGGTCAAGCCACTGCAGGGGATATAAAAGTTCGCCGCCAAGCAGCAGGGTCAGGATAAAACCTAAAGACACCATCGGTGCAAACGGCATGGTCTGGTGGATGAGTATATTGTCGAATCTCAATTTTCCACTGGCATACAGATCCTTTATCCGGTCAAGTTCCGGTTGAGTCAGTTCGGTCCCTGCCAGGAATAGTATCTTTACATCTTTTTTAAATAGCTGGTGCAATGGAGATACCCAGGACATATATATCATTGGTTTTTTCCTGTATATTCCATTTTTGTCGCAAAGTATTGTTTCTGCCGGTATCATGTTAACAGCAAGCTTGCTAAGCCGGATTTTCCTGGTAAAATATCTGTTGCCCAAGCCGGCAACAAAATATCTAAATGGTATGTAGATCAAAACAACCACAGCGGTCCTCAAAAGAAAAGTAGCCGGCTCGCTTGAGATCAGGTACAAAGTAAATCCAGTTGAAATCAGATATGCAACCTGCCTGAGCTTTTTAGGCAGCCTGCCTATTGCTTCTATCGCAACTATCAGGATAACCGGGGATAGTATTCCCTTTATCCAGTGGAAAATCCATGAGAGAGAAAAAACTGTGAAGATTATCCACACCAAATCTGAAAGAGTAAGGCGTTTCTTTGGTTTTCTGGTTTTAATAAATTTTTGCATATCTTCATTTTTTCCTGGGTTCTGCCTTTTCATTAGCGGGATGGCAAGGGGAGAAATCATCAGGAACGCGAAAACAGGGATAAATGTATTGATTGTCATGCTCTGGATAAGAGCATAAGCTTGGTTATGGAAGAGGCTTAGGGGTATTGAGAATGAAACTGCCCAGAATAGTTTTGCATCCCCGCTGTTCCAAAATCCCAGGAAATACAGGAGAAAACTCATCAGGAACAGCCCGAAAAACAATATTGTGACTGAGCGCCAGCTTTCCACTCCACTGATGCATAAGGATGAATGAGATATCCATGCGAAAATTAGTAGAGCAAGAACAATCCTGTTTTTTATCAGGCGAAATTTAATGTCAGTGTATATACAGTATATGCATCCTAAAGAGGCAAACAGAATCATGAGTATTTCTGAGGGAATCATACTGGTAATTGTGTTGCAGAGAGTTTTTATATTTTGGCAGGGTTTAAATTTTGGTGAGAAACAAGCAAGGTGTCTATTTTGACCGGTGGCTGTTGACAGAGTAAAAAATTTAAATAGATAGTAAGTGAATAAGGGAAGATGCAAGAAAATCAAAAAAGGAGTAGAATTAGAGTATTATTGCTTATTGTCATTTTGCTTTTTCTTTTGCCAAGTGCAATGTCGCATGATGTGCCTTTTTCCAAGCTGGAGACTCGCGTAGATGGGACTACAATATCATTTGATGTCCTTCCGCCAGTTTATTGCACCAGGAATTTTTGCAGCGAACCTGTTGATTACAACTACAACTATGACGTTGATAATTTTCTTAATAACCTTACAATAATAAACAAGGGAAACAAGTGCAAATTGAATCCCGCTTCATTTAGTAAGAATTTCAATAAGACAACATGTCTTGATTCATATCATGTTGAATATGTTTGCAGTTCATATATTGAGAGCATAAACATTACAAACACCTTATTTTATGAATTATTTGGCTATTATTTTGAGCAATATTATGTTCTTGATTGCAGCAATGAGATTCAGCTTGTATATACAGACCAAATAGAAACCAGCATAATACTTAATTACAGTAAGATTTGTGAGATTAATAAAAGTATTAGTGCAGGCACTAATGACGAAGAGGGCGGATACATCAATTCAGAATCAGCTTATAAAAAAAATGATTTTGTGAACATGCAAGAAATTAAGATTACTGAACCTGAAAAAGTAAAAACATGGTCATTATGGAATTCAAACTATCTTTATAATAAAATAATTGAATATTCAAAATCTGAAAAAATGTTTATTTTTGTCATTCTTTTTTCAGTCATCTTTGGCATATTGCATAGTTTTACTCCCGGACATGGCAAAACACTAATAATATCATATCTTGTTGGAAGCAATCCAAAAATAAAAGATGTTTTCCTGTTGGCAATTACTACAGCAGTAACACATGTTTCGGATATCCTGATATTAAGCATAGTATTTCTTGTAGTGCCGGTTTCTCTAAAGAACAAGTATTTTGATTATATTACATTTGCTGCTGCATTGCTTATAATACTTTTCGGAATAAAAATTCTTGTTGATAATATTTGGAAAAAACAGGATGAACACCATCATCACCATCATGATGCTCTTGTCCATAACTATGAGCATTCTCATGGGAGCCATGTTCATCATCATGAGCACCATGACAGCAAGAAAAAAATTATGACTCTGGGTTTTCTTGCAGGACTTGCACCATGTCCAACAGCATGGGCGCTCTTTTCAGTCCTAATTGCCCTGCAGTTGTATTATTATGCATTCATATCAGTATTGTTTTTCTCTATTGGATTAGTGCTGACACTCCTTGTAATGTCTCTTATATTTGTTAAAGCGAAAAGATTACTTAAATTTATACCTGTTGAAATCAAAGGCTATCCATTATTAAGAATACTAAGCGGAGTACTAATAACCCTTACAGGAGTACTGATGCTGTTTGGAATATTGTAAATCAATTGGATATTTTTGATCATGACTTATGCGATACCAGTACAAAAGTTTTACAGAACCAAAAATTTAAATAATTGCGAACATGATAATCTATCAATTGGTGATTCATATATGGAAAAACAAGAGGATGTTCAGATAGTAAATAATCTTGAAATCCACCCTGATAAGGACTGGGTTGTGGTATCGGTTAATCTGAAGGTCTATCCGCTTGAGGTCGTATACAAAGCTGCAGATACGTTCACCAGCAAGGCGTGGATAATAATGAATGGTGATGCTGATAAAGAGGTTCTTGTCAAGTTGATACCAAAACAAGGAAGAAAAGAGAATCTTGAGGCGATTGGAAGAGAGTTTGACAATGAACTGATATGTTCAATGGTGGACATGAACATTTTCATAAAAAATCAATCGATGAGGGAGAGGTTTTTGCAGAAAGTGCTTCCCCAGCCTGCCGGGCCGCAGGCAGAAGGACATGATCCCCGCCCGCAGCAGCAGGGGCATCGTTTGCCAGGGGAAAGGATGGAAGAGAGAAGGGAGCAGTTCAGGCAGAAATAATGGATGTGAAAAATAAATGGAAGAAATCATATCTGATGAAAAGACAGAGCAGGTAATCGCGCAGTTTGATGTCCGGCTTTATCCGGCTGATTGTATTTTCAAAGCCGCCAAAGAATACCGCGATTCCTACTGGATATTTATTGACGGCAATAATAAGGTTTTGCAGGTGGTCCTGAAGCCCAAATCAAATGATGTTAAAAAATCCCGGGGAGATGCGCTGGGTCTGGATAAGCTTGGTCTCGAGTTCTATAACCGTGTGCTGACGATCAGCAGCCAGTCGCAGCAAAAGCCTGGAAAATGATGTAGTTCTGTTTATTTTACATTTTTTTATGTTTGTTATCAGGTAAAAAATCATGAAAATTAACAATGCAATTGGTACAATTTTCAAGCTTTTTTATTGATTGGTGTGCTTTACACACAATAAAAAATCATGAAAATTAGCAATGCAATTGGTACAATTTTCAAGCTTTTTTCTCAAGAACTACATAGAGAAATGCTTGAAAATGCATGCTCTGCACGGAATTTTCGCTGATTTTGCTGATTGGTATACTTTATATTACAACAAAAAAACTGTGGAAATGATGAGTGTTAAATACCTGCCGAAACCCCGATTTTTTCATATCCAGTGGCATGTGACTGACAGGTGCAACTGGCACTGCAAACACTGCTACCAGACAGAAGAATACCTGAAAAATGAGTTAGATTTTGATGGTTTGCTTGGGATTTTTGACAAGTACATGGAATTTCTGAAAACTCTTGGAATTAAAGGAGATATAGCTGTCAGCGGCGGTGAGCCATTCATAAGAAAGGATTTTTTTCAATTACTTGAAAAATTCTATGAGCACGGAATACGGTTCGAAATTCTCACTAACGGCAGTTACATTACACGCGATGTTGCCAGGAGACTGAAAGAACTTGATGTTAGAGGTGTCCAGGTCAGCATGGAGGGGATGAAAGCCACAAATGATGAAATACGCGGCAAAGGCAGTTTCGGGAAAATAATAAATGCAGCCAGGAATCTGGTTGAGGAAGATGTGGTTACTGCCATTTCTTTTACAGCACATAAGAAAAATTACAAAGAGTTTCCCCAGGTTGTTGAGCTTGGGCGAAAAATCGGTGTCCACAGGGTCTGGAGTGACAGGCTGGTTCCGTGGGGCCACGGGAAACAATTGCAGGAATTTATGCTGGAGCCGTTTGAATTGAAAGAATATTTTGAAACGGTGTGGTCAGTTTCCAGAAAACTGAAAAGGGAGGGCAGCAAGACCTATGTTCCTGCCCAGAGGGGGATGTATTGGCTTGCATCCGGAAGGAAAGATACATCTTTTATTTGCCCCATGGCTGAGCGAGCTCTTATAATCATGCCTAATGGCGATGCTCTGTCCTGTAGAAGGGCTCCGATAGTGGTTGGCAACCTGACCAGACAGAGATTTTTCGAAATATGGTATGGCAATGACTGGCTCTGGAGAATGAGGGATAGGAATGAAATAAACTCTTTATGCAGGCAATGCGAGCACTTTGAGCGCTGCATGGGTGGTTCCCGGTGTGTTACTTACGCTTATTGCGGAGACCCATTTGCCCCGGATCCGCAGTGTTGGAAGCTATTTGATAAACTTCCTTCGCCAGATGAATTGCGAAAGTCAGCTAAGTATGCCGGGGATAAAGAAGTATTTTCGCCAAGACTCATAAGAGACTATCCGATATCCGGTTCTGAATGTGACGGTCCCGGGGTTCCAAAGGAAGGATATGTTGTGCATGCGCGCATTGATAACCTGGAAGAGATTTTCGATGAGATAACCAAGAAAGAGGGCAAAAGGGTTATCTTTTTATCATTGCGGTTTTCTGAAAATGAACTGAACATGGTATCAGGGAAAAAGTTGTCCGGGTTTTTGCAAAAACTTAAAAAGAGCAACATCGACGTCAGGACAACAAGGCCGGTACCAAGATGCCTGTTTGGTTCCAGGCATCTGGAAATGGTCAGGGAATTCAATATTCCGCAATCATGCAGGGATTGCCTGGAATTGTTCAGGATAAACAATGAGGGCCTGATAGAGTCCTGCACAAAAAAACAAGGGCCGAAACTGAAATACATGAATTATAGAAACCAGATTCAGGAATACTTTGAATTGTTTGGGGAGAGCAGACGTCTCAGGGTAGATGCATGCAGAAACTGTGTATGGTTCCTGAGAGGAGGATGCAACGGGCTGTGCCCTGATTCTGTTGCCAGGTGAAAATATGTCAAGTTCAATTGATGTAGCGGTTGTGGAGCT
>CBDUVR010000045.1:0-8562 GCA_965370705.1 uncultured archaeon
TTGCTGCAGCAAAAAAAGAGGTTTATGGAACAGTGGGAATAGATTTCATTGCCGGTCCCAGCGAGGTGTTGATAATCGCTGATGAAACAGCAAATCCTGTATTTATTGCTCTTGATTTGCTGGCGCAGGCTGAGCACGATACCAATGCGAAGCCAAACCTTATAACCACTTCAGGAAAACTGGCAGAAGAAGTAAATAAACAGCTTGAGACGCAACTGAATAGGTTAAGGACAGGGGATGTTGCTAAATTTGCTTTGAAAAACGGGAGAATAATACTGGCTGATAGTCTGGATGTGGCTGTTGAAATTGGCAATAAAATTGCCCCGGAACACCTGGAATTGCAGGTAAAAAATCCAAAGCAGTTGATGAAGAAACTAAGAAACTATGGCTCCTTGTTTATCGGGAAATATTCCGCAGAAGTTTTCGGGGATTATTGTAGCGGAACAAACCACATCCTGCCGACAAACCGGGCAGCGCGGTATTCTGGTGGCTTGTCTGTAAAAGATTTCATTAAAATCCTGACGTATCAACAGATTGACCAAAGGGGAGCAGACAAGTTAGCCGAGATAGGCTCAAAGCTTGCGGAAATTGAAGGATTGGAAGCGCACAGGAAATCAGCGGAAATACGGTCAACATAAATGTATATATATGATAAACTACAACTTATCATTGGTGATCTGAATGAAAATAGAAAAAGTAAAAGGCATGAGGGATTATGATACAGATGATATGCTTATTCGCAGGAATGTTGTTGCGATGGTCGAGAAGATTTTTGAGAAGCGCGGCTTTGTTCCTATTGAGACGCCCGCACTTGAAAAATGGGATGTGCTTGCCGGGAAGGATGCAGGAGGGCGCGAGATTCTTGAGCAGACTTTTAATTTTCTTGACCAGGGTGAAAGAAGAATCGGGCTTAGATATGACCTGACAGTGCCGTTGGTCCGTTATGTATCAGAAAGATCCAACATCGGGTTCCCCTTCAAAAGATACCAGTACGGGCGCGTGTGGAGGTACGAGGAGACAAGAAAGGGTCGGTACAGGGAATTTTACCAGTTTGATATTGATGTTGTAGGTGCGCAATCGGTTGCAGCCGATGCGGAGTGCATTGCGACGATCGTGGATGCGCTCGGTGAGATTGGTGTTGGAAAGTTTAAGATTCTTATCAATAACCGCAAAATTGTCGAGGGCATGCTTAACTTTCTTGGCATCAAGAGCAAAAAGCAGATTGAGGGAGCGATGAGAACCATTGACAAGATAGAGAAGCTTTCGAGGGCACAGATTGATGGTGAATTCAAGCGATATGGCATCGAGAGGGTGCAGGCAGGAGAGATATTGAATGCGCTCTCAAGAAAAGGGAAGCCTGCTGAAGTCATACGCACCATGCTTAAAGAATTCCCTGACAATGATAAGGTGCTTGAGGGGATTGGTGAGCTTGAGAAGCTTGTGGATTACCTGGATGCTTACGGGGTCACTAACAAGTGCGTTTTTGACCTGTCGCTTGTAAGGGGTCTGGGGTATTATACTGGATGCGTGTTTGAAGCGCGGCTTGATGCCGGGGGAGACAGCATTGCAGGTGGCGGAAGGTATGATAAGGTTATCGGGTCTCTTGTTTCGCGCGAGATTCCTGCTGTCGGGTTTTCGCTTGGTATCGAGAGGATTCTTAATATCCTGAAAGAGAAGGATTATATCAAGAGGCCTGTTTGCGATTATTTTGTGATATATGCAGGCGATGAGATGAAGTTCAGCGCCATTAAGATTGCTGAGGCGCTTCGGGCTGAGGGTATGATTGTTGAAACTGACCTTATGGGCAGGAATTTCTCTAACCAGATGAAATATGCGAACAGGATAGGTGCAAAAAAGGTTGTCATCGCCGGGCAGAAGGAGATGGCGCAGGGAAAAGTTGTCGTAAGGGACATGATAAAAGGAAAAGAGACGATTGTCGAGGTTGAGAGGATTTTAGGGGTTTGAATTGTGTTCCCTTAGCAGTTCATCTCTATTTTATTCACAGTAATTCATGCTCATGTCCCATTAATTTCTCATTTGGAAGATTTTTTTTGGTTTGATAAAGTCTGTCCAGCATCAAACCAAGAACAAATAACTATAAATAATTCAGATAAATTATAATTATATAAGGATGACTACCTATATATATATCAATATATTGACATAAAAGTGTATCTTTTAGTTTGTTTTAGTTTGGGATATTCAAGAGGTGATAATTTGCCAAAAATAATAGGGATTGTTTCGGGAAAAGGCGGGACTGGGAAGACTGTCTCGTCAATCAATATTGCGCTTGCGCTTCACCAGTTTGGTGAAGAGGTGACTGTTGTGGATGCAGATACAACAGCGTCTAATTTAGGTATGCATCTTGGATTTTACACGTTTCCAAACAAGCTCCAGGATGTTTTAAATGATGAGATTGACATAAGCCGTGCTATTTACATGCACCATACAGGCTTAAAACTAATACCTTCATCCATTGATCTGGATTCACTGGGTGCGGATATGTCCAAGCTGAGGCTTGCTTTGAGCAAACTTAAGGGCACTGTGATAGTAGATTGCCCGCCGGGTCTTGACAAAGATTCCCTGGCGGTTTTAGATGCCTGCGACGAGATTATTGTCATTACAAATCCGGAAATCCCGACAGTTGCCAATGCCGTCAAGGTTGCGCGGGTGGCAGCAGATATGAAAAAAAATATCCTGGGTGTCGTGATTACAAGGGCCAAGGATGCGGCATGGGAACTAAGAGCAGAAGATGTAGAGATGATGTGTGAAGCTCCTGTTATCGGAATGATACCTGAGGACTGGAATGTAAACAAAAGCATTTTCGAGAAAGTGCCAATCGTGGCTCAAAATCCTTATTCGCAGGCATCCATTGAATATAAAAAGCTTGCAGCGCGCCTAATCGGCAAAACTTACGAGCCGCCTAAGCACATGGGGTTGAAGAAATTGCTGGGATTGATCTGACCCTCCCTGATTGAATAAGGCAAGTATTTTAGTGTAGTTAAGGTCGTTAATAAATGGACAAACATAACCAAAAACCAATAGATCTTAATCTATCCGGGCGAATCGCAGATTCGCTGGATCCTAAAATTGCACGGCAATTTTAAGGATATGGAAAAGCCATTAGTCCAAAAAGTTATGGCTTTTACTATATTTATAAGGGAATTCAATGACTAAAAATCAAACCCTACTGTTTTTGGCCACAATCGGACTTTTGGCAGGTTTCTTTATTGCCAGTGCTCAAGTCTTTGCAACCGGTAGTTGTACTGTTACTTCCCCAGCCGGCGCAATATGGTATAATCAAAATAACAGGGTTGATATTAGTTGCACCTGTCCTTCTGGTACAACACAACTGCAGAATACGTATATTACTAAATTTTACAGCACTCCTATAAGTTTTACTGGTGTCGATAGAACATGGGTATCTACAGTGAATATTGATTCGAGACTCGAGTCTGCAAAGTACGGCACGTATTTGGTTAGTGGTGAGTGCCTGGATGTGAATTATACGAAGACAGGCAATTTTTCCGGGACTTTTGATCTGCATCAGCTTAAAGGGGAGATTGTGGCACCAAGCAGATCGAGGCCTATCGATACATATTTGACAAATGCTACATCTGTTGAATACAGAGTCTATAAAGACGGGAAGATAGTTACACTGGAAACGCTTGCATCAACGGGTGGAACATTGAATTTTGATGTTTATCTGAATAATGAGGCTACGTCAGACAAAAAGATTGCGAATAGCAACTCTGCGTCCTATGACCCTGAAAAGGAGTTATGGATCATACCGTGCTACAGGCTGGACACGGTTTCGGGGCTGTCTTCGGAAAACAGATATGATCTTAAAGTGGATTTTACTTATACTGAGCCGCCGGATACAACGATTCCGCTAACCAATACAGAGGTTGATGCTGTCAGGACCATGAAATCACTGGTTGTCTCTTTAGTGCCGGGAACACTACCATCAGTTATTGACCTTACGGCTTCGACTAAAAAAGATGTCAAAGTGAGGGTGGTTCACCAGGGAGGGCCTGCAGAGAATCTGGATCTGGATAATTTTGATGTTTACCTGGAAAGAGAGGATGGTGAGAGAACTAAGAATCTCGTGGACCTGGAGGGATTTACGTATAATGAGGGTGATGGATATTATGTTGTTCCTATAAATATATTGCAGCAGGACCCGGGAAATTATGAGCTGAAAATAGCTGTATGGTACTCTGGAGTTGGCGAGGTTATACTTCCTGCTGCAGATGTCCGGTTCGTGCTGGCGTTCCAGGGGCAGCTGGTGGATTCAAACGGCAATGTTGTTTCTGCAAGTATTGTGCTGAAGAATAATGAGACAGAAATACCTTTTACTACAGACGGTACAGGAAAGTATAATGTGCCGATCTGTGCTGATACTTATGACATTGCTATGCGTTTCCCTGAGGTGTGGAGGGTAGAGTTAAGCGGGGTTGAGATATGCAGTAATACTATTGATTCTATAAATTATGATTATTTTTCAGGCAATCCTGAGATTGAGGGTCTGACTGTGGCAAAACTGGTGGTTCTTGAGTTTGGGCTGCCGTTTGAGGGGGCGTATCTTGAGATACCATATGCTGGCGGAGCTGTTGAAAAAGAAGAGAATATTGAGACGTATGAGTGTACGAAGTGGAATTTCGATACGAGGAAGTGCTATGGTGAATGGAGGGAAGTGCCAAGTGTTATCAATATTGTAAGAGATTTGGTTTCTTTTAAAACAAACAGGCTGTCTGCTTTTGTTATCGGGGAGCGGCGCGGATTGTGGCTGGATGCGGCGCTGGACAAAGAAGATTATTTTGCTAAAGAAAGGATGACCCTGACTGGCAAGGTCGTAGATACAAAAAGTGTTGATATTGTGGGTGTTGACATCTATTTCACTGTTGACGGCACTGACATATCCGGGAAAACAACATCTGGCGACGGAGGTATTTTCACGGCCATATTGTCTGCACCAGATGACGGCGGGACATATAATATTATAGCCAATGCAAAAAAGAGCCCCTACATTTCTCATAACATGACCTATAAGTTCGAGGTTACCAGAAAGAAAGAAGTCAACCTGCAGGTCCCAGAGACAGTGGACATCAAATTGAATGAAAGCTCGACTGTGAAACTGACTGTGTTTAACACAGGCCAGACAGAGCTCACTAACGTTAAATTGAGCATTTCAGGGCTGAAAGACACCTGGTATAAACTGGAACCTGCGATTTTCGAGAGCATTCCTGCCGGTGAAAGAAAAAATGTAGATTTGAATGTACACATACCTGCTGAGGATTGTGAAAGCGGGAATTGCGAAAAATATTATTTTGTAAATGTTGATTTTAAGTCAAATGAAATAGCTGAAAAAACAGCGTTTACAGCGAAAATCAAGACAAATGAGTCTTTTGAAGAAAGTGTATCTGAACCAGGGGAGGCGCAGTCTTTTACCTTGCCGGATATGACCGGCTTTGTTTCACTGGCAAGCGCGGGAAAAACGAATATGTATCTGTCGCTTTTCTTTATTGTGGCAGCATTTGTTGTCATAACAATAAAAAAGAGACAAAGAAGAGCAGGAAAAAGTGCAGGATTCAGGTCTGTCCGTATGCCAAAACAGAGTAGTGTTTCTGCAATAAACACTTTAAAGGCACGGTTTAGCCGGAGGAGATAAAGGTTGCCTGAATCTCGCACTTTTTTGCACGGTCCAAATAAAAAAAATAACGGAAATTAATCCGTTATTTCTGTTCATCTGGTTTATCCGCTTGCAGAGCTCTGTGCGATCACTGTAAGGTATCCTGTTTTTACATCACCCAATGCAGTACCGAACGGGACTCTCATTTCAATGTTCATTGCCATCGAGTCTCCCGGAAGCAGCTCTGTACTTGTGCTGTTGTAGGTATAGGCATCGCCGCTCAGGCCGCATGTGCCTGCACCTGGTGCATCCGCATTCCATCTGAATATCCTTACTTTGCTGCAGTCTATGTATGCTGCGACACAGTAGTCGGAACTTGGGGTGTCGATTGATATCACACCAGATCCATCTGTTGAATAACTCCAGTTTGCATTATATCCGCTCTCGTACATCGCTCCAAAATCAAAGGTTTCTACACTTGCACTTGCCAGGTCAATTGTACCTGTTTGCGTTTGATTATGGGCAACAGTACCTATTGTAAATGTAAGTGTTCCTGCTGATGACGCATTGCACTGGCTTGTATCTCCATGTAGTGCCCAAAAGTATTCATTATGGCCGGACCTCAGCCTTCCGTGAGATTTTGTGTCTGCAGGTAGGTTCAGATAAACAAGTTCCCTAGTTTCGTTGTATTCCAGCCGGTCTATGAACGACATTGTGTTCTGGGTGATTGCACTGCCATCCGGGCTCATGTTTATCTCTGCGGCAATAAAGTTTGCAGCATCGTATTTGCCGCTGTCTCCTGTTGCAAACGGTCTTACTGTGGGCTGTGTAACATTCAGCCAGAGATTGGTTATATTTGTTGAGCCAATGTTTTCCAGCTGAAACCCTGTTTTGCTAACGCCAGCCAACTCATTATTCGTATAGTTGGCTATCCTGGTTCCCGGGTCTGCTACACCGAAACTCATATTATTCGGTGAAATATCTATCATTGTTTTTGTGTTCAGGGTTATTGATATTGTTGCATTGTCTGTTACGTTTATTGCGGTCCCTGACGGGATATCTGCATTCGCAAACAATGCTGCAGCAATTACCACTATCCCCAAAATACTTAATAATTTCCTCTCTTCCATTTTATCTCCTCCTTTTATTTAAATTTAAGAGCGCCTCTGAAAAAAGCGCATGATTAATATACACCTGATTTTTTTGCTTAAATTTTCGTTTTGTCCTTCATCCCCCGGTTATTCATTGCTTACATAAATAGTCAACAGACCGTTTTTTATAGTACCCATGGGTACTCCGTATGGTACATATATTTTTATATTCCCTTTAGATACATTACCTGGGAATAAGGCATTGGTTGTCGAATTCATAAAATATCCTATATTTTTACAAACACTTCCCCCTGCACCAGGTGTATCTGCATTCCACCTGCTAAACACTACCCTGCTGCAGTCATCTGGCACGCTGACGCAGTAATTTGCGCCGCCGGAATAGGGAAACGTCGCGTTGGTTGCGCTCCAGCCGACTCCGGTTGCTACCAGCACGAGTGGGGGTGGATTAGCGTCGCTTAAATCAACATCCCCTGTATCATCTTTTGTATGTGCAGTGCCGCTGTAATATAATGTGCCGTCTGAACAGTTGCCGCTTGTACCGACCCTGATAGCCCAGAAATACTCAAAAGAGGCATTTCTGAATCTTCCGAAAATATCGCCGTTTGAAAAGTCAAAACCGCCTGGAGGCGTTACATATAATGTATCATCATCTGTCCTTGGATACTCTACCCTGCTTGGAAAATAGTAAGTGCCCATGCTTTCGTTTGAAACAGCTACGAAATTTCCTGCATCATATGCCAGAGGATTGCCTGAACCAAATGGCCTTTCTGAAGGATATGTGCTATTGAACCAGATTCTCGTTATATTTGTTGAACCGATATTTTCTATCCATATGCCACTATAATTACCTGTGTTCTCATCATCACTGTCGCCAACACTGCCAGGGTCAAGCGGACCATAGGAAAGGTTGCTTGGATTAATGTCAACCATACTCTTTTCTGAAATATCGATAGAAATAGTTATTGTATCATTTCCTTTGAATTGTGCAAATCCGCTGTCTGTGCGACTAAATACAAAAATAAGTAATAAAACTACAATTATTGTAGCGCTAGATAGCCGTACTATTGTTCTCTCTCCCTTCATTTTATCTCCCTCGAAACCGAAAAAACGGTTCAAAATGAGCTGAAGAATCAGCCCACCGTCTGGCAAGCACCCTATTTGATGCCAGACACTCTTTAATCAATAATTCACAACATTGAACACAACAGACCCCTTATCCATTGTGTAATTTGGTATTAGTGTTACAATGTATCATTCATATATCGGTATATACATATAAAGATTTTGGTGTATCGAATATATATTATGAATCAAATAAATTTTTTTTAAATTCGCTGCGCATTATTAATCTATATATCATATAATAATTGTAAAAGATGTTCAGATTTTATCATTTGCAACTCAGGAAACCACAATCTTCAGGTCGTAGTTGCAGGAAGTTGGAACGTTTTGAGTTAATCTCAAATCATGCCGCTGTCGTGGCAAGCTTTTCAGCAAAATCTGAAAACGCTTCGAACGCCAGTTCCCTGATTTTGAAGACGATAGTCTTCGAAAGCTTACCATCCACCGATATAACCAATATGGGATGATTTTGAAGACGATAGTCTTCGAAAGCTTACCATCCACCGATATAACCAATATGGGATGATTTTGAAGACGATAGTCTTCGAAAGCTTACCATCCACCGATATAACCAATATGGGATGATTTTGAAGACGATAGTCTTCGAAAGCTTACCATCCACCGATATAACCAATATGGGATGATTTTGAAGACGATAGTCTTCGAAAGCTTACCATCCACCGATATAACCAATAT
>CBDUVR010000046.1:0-8440 GCA_965370705.1 uncultured archaeon
CTTCATGACTGAAAACATATCTGAAAGATTTTTTTGATTATCAAAATCATCTGCAATCTTTTTGAGTGCTGCCTTATCGCACTTCTTCAACCTTTCAATCTCAGAGCAAAGCAGGGGGTAACACCTGATAATATTATCAACAATAGTAATGTCTGCTGCCTGCGCACTTCTTGAAAACGGGCTTAAATCAACAGTAACTACAGTCTTTCCCATCGCGCGAAGCGCCTCTGTCCTGTCCCCGTCTTCAAGAGGCACGAGAATCGTATCAGCGCAGAAAATGCCTGAAGAACTTACCCTGCCGCGCTTGTGCTCAAGCCCGGGAATTCTTTTGGATGCATCATCGCCAATCCCGAGAACAGAGGATGCGCCGGCATCAAGCAAAATCTTTTCAACTGCCTTCTCACGCTCATAACTCCTGTAAAACAGGTTGACTTCAATGGGGCATGGAAGCAGTTCTGAAAGCTTCACAATATCGCCAGGTACAAGAGCTGCTGCATTCCCGTTAACAGAAATAACAGGCTTTTTGGCAAGCACAAGCAGAGCAGCCGCAGCTTCAATGGCTCTCTTTGCAGCATCGCACGTCTTTTCACCGAGAATATAGTCGAAAGCCTCGCCTCTGCCCTGCGCAATAAGGCCTTCGGGAACAACAGCGCCGCACCTGAACCCCTCGACCAGCTTTTCGCGCAGCATCAGGGACTCATATCGCGGATGGGATTTCGGTATGTCTGTCATTGAATCAACTCAGGGGGCCTTTGGCTTATCTTTGTCTGGAAGACGCACTCTATATGCTTCAGTTCGCCAAGCACTTTTTTATTGATATCATTTTTGAAAACTGCAAACCCGCTTTCACCAAGCATAGTCTGTGAGGCAAAGCAGCCCTCAATCATATTCAGCTGGTCAATGACTTTTTCAAGGCGGGGGGTGAGAAATCCTGTGTTTTTTGAGAATTCGAGAGAGCAGGCCATGAAGTTGTCGAATGCGGGGTTGGAGAACAGTTTTGGCAGGATGCTGTCTGCCAGATGGTTGAGTTTTGGGGTGTTGTTGTTTATGGCGCTGCCTGTGTCGACAGGGCCGAATGAAAAACATATCAGGTTATCTGTTTCTGTGCTGATGTTTTCAATCAGGCCGTGGGCGCCTTCTTTTTTTCTCATTTCAACTCCGCCAATGAGCATTGGCCCTACGTCTCCAAGACCTGTTTTGCATTCTACTTCTGTTACATGAGCAGTCTCTGCAATCGCCTCTATTGGCATGTCCAGTGAGAAGAGGTTGTTCAGGCACAGGCCGGTGCCCATGACAGATGCTGCTGATACGCCGAATCCGGCGCCGGCAGGCAACTTTGTGGTGTGGCGGATTATTATTTTTTTATCAGCGTTTGGTACCATTTTGCCTGCCATGACCAAGGAAGGTCTGAAGTCCAGTCTTCTGCCATTGAGATATGTTTTTATGCCTAAACCCAGGACAATCTCTACTTCAGTTATTACTCCCTCGTCTATCACGATGCCTGCGCCCCTGGAGCCGGAAAATATTGGATTTTCATGCATGCGTATCTGAAATATAGTGGATATATGCCCCGGGCAATAAGCTTTTGCTTTCACAGAATCACCTGATGCAGTTGTTTTCGTCAACCCGAATGACTCTGGGTTTAAAATTGTTCAGTTCTGACTCGTCATATAAGGCAAATGATGCGATGATAACCAAATCTCCTGTATCGCAAAGGTGGGCGGCGCTCCCGTTGATGCGGATTTCGCCTTTTTTTCCTTCGATTGCGTATGTTTCGAAACGTTTGCCGTTGTTGATGTTCCATACATGCACCTTTTCACAAGGCAGGATATCTGTTGCTGTAAGCAGGTCTTTTGAAATTGATACACTGCCTTCGTAATCCATATCCTTGCCAGTCACAGCTGCCCTGTGAATCTTGGATTTGCACATGAAGCGCTTCATACGATAAAAATTCATCACCCTGATTTTTAAATCTTCCGAAAATGAATGCTTTTGCTTTCTTTCTTGTAAATAATCTTCCCATTTTATCAAACCTCCAATTTTTCAAGTGGGAATTATCATAGTAGTATAGTCAAGGCACTAATTAATTGAGTGCAGTGCCTTGCCGTATCCTTAAAAATCATCTTATGATTTTTAGGATCCAGAAAATCGAAGATTTTCCCGGATAGATGAAAGCAATTTGGTTTTTGGTGGTGTTTGCTCATTTATTTCATGCCTTCACTATAGTAGTAGAAGTTCCAGCAAAATTATTTACACTCATGGTTTGTCACTTTGAACATCAGAATCTGCAAAAGGTCTAAAATATTTTTTTGCTATTGCAAAATCATGAGGAGTATCAATTTCAACCCATTTAAGTCCGGTTATATCTAAAGCATAGAAAGGCACATTTTTTTCAATTAATCTTTCATAAGCACTTTCATAATATTCCTGATGATTCTTTTTATCTTTCATCATTAGTTCTAATTCCTTAAACAACAATTTTGCTGTATTTTTCCCTATTTTTTCGATGCCTATTGATTCACCAGCAGCATCTTTTGGATTAACTGTTTTATTTGCTTTAAGTATTCTATTTTTATTATCGATGACAACTTTTATTTCTTCAGCAGCGAGATTTATGTTTTTATCCACACATAAACAGTTTTCATGATTGCATATGATAAGTCTCTCAAGGATTTTTTCATCAAATACAACATCCGCATCAAATTTAATAAAACCTGAATCTTTGACTAAATCTTTTACCAGCATTAAAGAAAAACCGGTATTGGTTTCTGCATACTTTTCATTTATAACAAAACTAGCATCCAAATCAGGGAATCGAGTTTTAACATGATCCTGAATCTGCTCTTTTAGATATCCAATTACAAAAACAACTTCATTTATTCCACAATCCTGAATATGAGATAACATCATTTCAAGAATTGTGTGTTCTCCTATTTTTAAAAGACTTTTCGGACAGTTATCAGTAAGAGGCCTGATTCTCGAGCCAACCCCTGCTGCCAAAATTACAGCTTTCATTCTGTTTTCCATTTTATTTCCTCAGCGGGTTAAGAAGCTTATCTTTTGCCTTATGTGTTTGATATCCTCTTTCAAATAATCGCCAAAATGCAATTAAAGTCTGGCTAATGGCTAAGACCCATAAGACTAATTCAATTTGATTAAATATGGCTGCTATGCTGACAAATATAACAAATTCAGCTTCATCTACCCAGAAAATAGACCTGTTTTTAAGCCAGAATAATTTTATTTTCCCTACAAAATTAGCTGAAAGCGTTTCATATTCTTTATCTTTTTTTTGGTACAATTCTTGTCTTCGCTCTGCTGATTTTATTAGGTATTTGGTATCGTGATTGAATTGGCTGAAAATTGTCTCTAATTTGATATAATACCTAAAATTAAAGAAGAAACAGGCAGTAAAACCAAGGAATATGTAAATTACATTCTGCGTGTTTAAATATGCGCCATAAGCTAAACTAATTGTAATAATATAAATTTTTAAAACGTCAACAACTTTATCGAGATAATTTCCAATATCAGAAGACAACTTTTTAGTTCTTGCTAACTGTCCATCAAGGCAATCTCCGATATAAGCCAAGGGCAATAGGATTGCTGTATAGTATAAATGATTAGGGATATTGATGAAAATAAGCAAACAACCTAAAACATACAAAGAGAATGAAAATAAAGTTACAATATTTGGAGTAATCCAATTAATCTTTGAGACGGAGGGCAAAATCAAATTAGCAATCTTTGGCATAAATAAATCTGCCCAATTGCTAAAATAGGGCGGTTCAATAATTTTTTTGTGGGTTTGTTTTTTATCACTCATTTTCTTACCTCCTTTTGTTCAGAGTGATTTAACTTGTTTCACTTGCAGTATCTTTAAAAGATTTTGGAACATGTTCTAATATGGGTGCAGTATCAAAACTTTGCAAAACTTCTTTTAAAGCATCTAGAAAGAAATCGATTTCGTCAGGGGTGATGGCGCCAATATTCCCGACCTGGAAAACCTTCCCTTTGAAAGGACCTTTTCCATCATAAAGAATGATTCTTTTCTCTTTCATTTTCTTTTTAAAAATTTCTAGGTTAACATGGGACGGGACATGTACTGTAGTAAGGACTGAACACATATCTCTCTCATCAATAAGAAATTCCAAACCCAATTTTTTCATCTCTTCTCTTAAAAGATTGGCCAGATTCCTAATATGATCTCGTCTATTTTTTGTGCCCTCATCCAGTATATCTGTTACTGCTTGTTCTAAAGCATAGAATAAATGAATAGCCGGCGTATTTGGAGTCTGGGAAATTGTGTTGATAAATTGATAAAAGTTGTACAAATTTAGATAAGTTGTCTTTGCAGATATGTTCTTTAAACGTTCAAATTCCGCTTTCTTCCCGATAACAAAAGATATACCCGGGTAAGAACCAACTGCTTTTGATGATGAGCCTGAACAGAAAGCTATATTGTGTTTTTCGAGATCGATTACTTCGGCACCAACACTACTAATACAATCGACAGTAAAGATTGCATTGTACTTCCTAGAAAATTCTCCTATTTTCTCAATGGGATTAAGCATTCCTGAACTTGTTTCATGATGAACCATAGAAATAATGTCAACTTCATTATTTTTCAGGTAGCTTTCAATCTTTTCTAAATCAAGTTTTTGCCCCCACTTGAATTTTAATATAGATGTGTTTTTATTATGAATTTTTGAGATATTGTATAATCTCTCACCAAATTCACCATTGGATAGTATTAATATATTTTTGTCACCAACAATTGAAGACAATATAGATTCGTTTGCGGCTGTCCCAGACCCTGTTATTACTACAGCACTATACTTTGTACAATCTTTTATCTCAAAAAGTTTTAATAATTTATTTCCAGTACTCTCCAGCAAGAAGTCAAAGTCTTCTTCTCTGTGGCATATGTCTGGTTTACTGATAGCTTCTCTGACACTCTCTGCGACGTTTACTGGCCCGGGAGTAAACAAAAGCAGTTTTTTTAAGTTATTTGTGTCTTCAATGGCAGAAAACGTCGGATTTAAAGCCAAGGATGGATGGTTTGAAACCCTAAAAACAGCTTCAGTGTTTTTGGGCCCAAAAAGGCCTCGATTTTCGTGGGAACCTGAAACCGAACCAGCTTGCATAGAACTTTTATTATTGTTGTTCATAAAATCACCGTAATTTATTTTAAATGGAAGATAAATTAAAAACCGCAAATTTGAGGCATCTCGTGTCGCGCTTTTCAGCACATAATTTCGGAAATATCGAGATATGCGGTTTTTTTCCATATTTATATCAATAGTCCCAAATTTCATGAGTATATTTAGGCTCTAGGGAATCCAAAAGACATTCCGACATATAGAATATAGAAAATGACAGAGGATATTTTCTAAGTTCATAAGTCAGTTAGTAACTGAATTTTGTGACGAGTAATATAATCTATTTAACTCAAATTTTATATAGCTTTCGAATATATCAGTATCTCCAAATTTATGTATCCGTTGTTTTTATCTCCATTTTTGGCGGTATAATGGTAGTTATGTGCAATATTACTCGGGCTCGGCTATAGAATATTTATATATCAATTAATCCAATTATTTTAATATGCATCGACCCCATTACGATTTACATTTTTTGAAAAATAGAGAACTAAATGAATTATATATTAGTGTTGCAATCAAATCATTTGCTCTGTCAATGATTAGTATTTTTATTCCTATCTTTCTACTTAAGCTAAACTATTCCCTGACCAATGTCTTAATTTTTTACGCTATATTAAATGCTGCTCATGCATTATTTGTAATTCCAGCTGCAAAAATTTCATCTAAATATGGATTTAAGCATTCAATCTTTCTCAGTATTCCGATATTGATTGTTTTTTATTTGGCATTATACACACTAGAACAATTTAACTGGCCAATATGCTTATTAGCAGTAATTTTTGGTATAAATAATTCTTTGTTCTGGATGGGTTATCATGTTGATTTTTCAAAGTTCAGCGATAAAAAGAACAGAAGCGAAGAAGTAGGAATAACCAGGATTGTAAGTTTAATTTTCCAGGTTCTGGGTCCGGTAACTGGAGGTTTGATTTTAACGTTTATTGGTTTTAAAGCATTATTTGCAACTGTATCTGTTTTACTGATGGCATCAGCAATACCTTTATTTTTCTCAAAAGACATTCATGAACCAATACCGTTCTCAATCAAAGAAATTTTCAAAGGACAGAAAATAAAAAATGCGCTTGCCTTTGTAGGTCATGGTATTGAAAGTGGAATATCCTCTGTTATATGGCCCATTTTTATCTTTTTCACAATACTAAATAACTTCACAACGTTAGGATTAGTCTCATCATTATCTGTTCTTTTTTCATTAGTTTTTGTTTTTATTGTGGCTAAATTTTCAGATATTCATAGAAGATTAGTCTTAAAAATCGGTGCAGGCTTGAATGCAGTAATTTGGGGTGTTAGATTTTTTGTTAAAACTACTTTTCAAGTGTTTGTTGTGGATGCATTTTATGGGATATCTCAAAGTTTAATTCATATACCTTTTGATGCATTAAGTTATGATAAAGCAAATAAATCAGACATTGTAAAATTCATTATGTTTAGAGAGATGATTGTTCAGACTGGAAGAGTTATCCTCTTTTTAGTTATGACGGTAATTGCAACACTGACGACTAGCTTCCTTTTCGGTAGTGGAGCTTCTCTTCTTTATTTATTCTTTTAACGCCAGACCCTGCACCATCTTCGGGAGAGTACTCGAAAACAGCAGCGTCGTCATTCAAATGCCGAGAAAATGGGAACAAATCAGCGTATGCATATAAATTTAAGTCAACACTTGAATACTTATCAGTAAAAATTAAGCACAGGGTATTCTTATGAATATTGGTTCTGAATGCGCGCGAAAATACGTGAGTCCGTTTTTTGTTGAAGCTGCCCGGTTGTTGTCAGCCTCTTGACCGGCAGTTGTTGACATAAATTTAAATAGAATAATAACAGATAACAAGTATGGTATTGAGAAAAAAGATAAGGAATCTTCTTTTGATGAGTTGGTATTGGTATGTCAGCAGGTCAGATAAAAATGGAGAGTTGTCCTTCCTTAATTATGGCTATGTTAACGGCAATGGGAAGCTGAAGTTGAAAGAGGAGGATGAGGGCAACAGATATTCTATCCAGCTTTATAACCATGTTGCTACCTCGACTAATATAATCTGGGGAGGCTTGGATGCACTGGAAGTGGGTTGCGGAAGAGGAGGAGGATCTTCTTATATCGCCAGATACCTGAAGCCTAAGTCCACAGTCGGGGTGGACCTTTGTGACAGGGCTATCAAATTCTGCAGGAACCGTTATTCTGCTGAAGGATTGTCTTTTTCACATGGTGATGCATTGGATTTGTCATTTGAAGACAGCAGTTTTGATGTGCTTGTCAATGTGGAATCATCTCATCATTATGCTGATATGGACCTGTTTTTGAGAGAGGTTTACAGGGTTCTTAAGCCTGGCGGGTATTTTTTGTTTGCGGATCTGAGAGAAAAAGGATTAGTAAATTCTTTAAAAAAGCAACTAAACAACTCTGGCATGAAAGTCATAAAAGAGGAAATGATAACCCCCTACGTTCTTAAATCACTGGATTTGGATAATGAGAGGAAACGGGATATCATTAATCGACTGGCACCACGGTTTTTGCATGGAGTAGCTAAGGACTTCGCAGCAGTAAAGGGGACAAAGCCGTATGAAGCTATTGCAACAGGAAGAAAAGAGTATGTTCATTTTGTTTTGCAAAAAGAGTGGGATTGATCTGTTTCTTCGGACTGAAAAGAGAATATGAAAGATTGCTGAAGTTGATTGAACTCTCTGTAAACAGGAACGAAGTCTGGTTCCGGCGCGTAATATTTATATCTGTAATTCTATTATTAGAACATATGAGAACTTTTACTGCAATATTAGAGAAAGATGAAGATATGTATGTTGCCCGTTGCCCTGAAGTCGGGACAGCCAGCCAGGGAAGGACTACAAAAAGCGCCCTTGCCAACCTAAAACAAGCCACAGAATTATATTTAGAGGAATTTCATCCTCCAGTACCAAACACAGGAAAACATAAGATACTATAAAAGGTAATTGAATATGGAAAAAATCAACGTTTTGGGAACGAAAATATCTTATTATCACTATCACGAAGATGACTATATTTCTTTAACAGGTATGGTAAAAGATACAGAAAATGGTCTTGTCTTAATAGAGAAATGGCTCAGAAACAAAAACACAATTGAATTTCTAGGGATATGGGAAGAAATAAATAATCTGGATTTTAATTACCCCGAATTCGAGAGAATTAAAAATCAGGCAGGTCTAAACAGGTTTACACAAGACAACTAGGTAATTGAATATGCAAACAAACTACGCGCACGAAACATTCAGAAAACAAATAGAAACCCTCC
>CBDUVR010000047.1:0-8331 GCA_965370705.1 uncultured archaeon
TGTGTATGTCAATTATGCTGAAGTTTAATTCTATTGTTGCTGTTATGTTTGCGTTATCTTCTGGCGTGTACCATGTTATTATTGGTTCTGAGTTATCTACAGTAGCTGGTTTTATTTCGTCTTTCTGTAGTCCTGCATAATTTATCCCGGATGCGTTTAAGTTTACGTCTCCGTCTGCCTGTGTTGTTGTATCCCATGCGTATGAGCAGTTGAACCCGTTTGTGATAGGCGTGCAGTTTGTTGCCGGGTTGAATCCTGTTAATGTTGAAGTTGCGTTTCTTAAGTCTATTGTTGATTTCTGTATGTTCGTGTGTGTGTCAATGATGCTGAATTTTAATTCTATTGTTGCTGTTATGTTTGCGTTATCTTCTGGCGTGTACCATGTTATTATTGGTTCTGAGTTATCTACAGTAGCTGGTTTTATTTCGTCTTTCTGTAGTCCTGCATAATTTATCCCGGATGCGTTTAAGTTTACGTCTCCGTCTGCCTGTGTTGTTGTATCCCATGCGTATGAGCAGTTGAACCCGTTTGTGATAGGCGTGCAGTTTGTAGGTGCGTTGAATCCCATTAGTGTTGAGGTTGTGTTTCTTAAGTCTATTGTTGATTTCTGTATGTTTGTGTGCTGGTCGGTAATGCTGAAGTTTAAGTTTATGGTTCCTGTAATGTTTGCGTTGTTTGCTGGTGTGTACCATGTTATTATTGGCTCTGAGTTGTCGACTGTTATTGATATATTGTCTGACTGGTTGGTATTGCCGATGTAGTCATAGGCTATTGTATAAAGGTCATGGTCGCCGTCTGTTTGCGTTGTTGTGTCCAGAGATAGTGTCCAGTCGTTTGCTGATCCTGTTGTGTTTGTTCCCAGCAAATCGGCGTCATTATAAAACTCGACTTTCTGGATACCTGTGGTTGCGTCGTATGCACTGGCAACGATTGTAATATTTGCTGTTATGTTTGCGTTTTCAGCTGGTGATATGATTTCAGATGTGCAAGGATCTGAGTTGTCGACGATAACGGGTTTTATTTCGTCTTTCTGTAGTCCTGCGTAATTTATCCCAGATGCGTTTAAGTTCACATTTCCGTCTGCCTGTGCTGTCGTGTTCCATGAGTATGAGCAGTTGAATCCGTTAGCTATTGGAGTGCAGTTTGTAGATGCATTGAATCCGTGCAAGGTTGACGTTGCGTTTCTTAAGTCTATTGTTGCTTTCTGTATGTTTGTGTGCGTGTCGGTAATGCTGAAGTTTAAGTCTATTGTGCTTGTTATGTTTGCGTTGTTTGCTGGCGTGTACCATGTTATTATTGGTTCTGAGTTGTCGACTGTTATTGAGATATTGTCTGACTTGTTTGTGTTGCCGACGTAGTCGTAGGTTATTATGTATATGTCGTGGCCGCCGTTGGTTTGTGTTGTTGTGTCCAGAGATAGTGTCCAGTCGTTTGCAGAGCCTGTTGTGTTTGTTCCCAGTAGGTGTGTGTCATTGTAAAACTCTACTTTTTGGATGCCGGTGGTTGCGTCGTATGCACTGGCTATGATTGTGATAGTTGCAGTTATGTTTGCGCTTTCAACTGGTGATGTGATTTCGGATATGTAAGGATTTAAGTTATCGACGGTTAGTGGTTTGCTTTTATTTGCTTCGATATCTGCATGGTTTATGCCCGATGCGTTTAAGTTTACATATCCGTCAGTTTGTGTTGTCGTGTTCCATTTGAATGAACAGTTGAATCCGTTTGCAATGGGTGTGCAGTTTATAGATGCGTTGAATCCTTGCAGGGTTAAAGTTGCGTTTCTTAAATCTATTGTTGACTGTTTGATATTAGTGTGTGTATCAATAATGCTGAAGTTTAAGTCTATGGTGCCTGTGATGTTTATGTTGTCAGTTGGTGTGTACCAAGTAATATTTGGCGCAGTGTTGTCAGTGATAATTTCGATTGTCTCAGAATTATTTAGGTTGGATGCTGAATCATTTGCGTAGGCAGTGTAATTAGCTGATGATGTGGCGAGTACAGTACAACCATAGCATGTTCCTCCTTCATGTGTCATGCTGCAAACAAAGCTGCCTTCGCTTTCCAGCCGCGTTTCTTCCAGATGGTTGCCTGTGTCTGATATGTTGGCGTAGATGTGTACATGTGTGTTTGGTTGCACTGTTGTGTCATTCGCTGTGAGGTTTGTGACTTCCGGGGCATTGTCGTCAATTATGTATGTTGCAGATTCGTTTTTGCCTATATTTCCAGAGATATCGCTTGCGGTTACGTTGACATAGGTATCGTTGTCTATTTGTACAGAACCTACCCAATATGTGCCGTTCCAGTTTAGTGTGTGTTCAGCGTCATTTCCTTCTGCTTTGACATATTCGATGGTGCTGGTATCGTCTCCTGTTATGTTTACGATGATATAGAGGTAGGTGTTTGACTGGATTATGGTGTCATTTATGCTCACGCAGGTTATATTGGGAGGAATGTCATCTAAAATGTACTCAGTTTCATTATAGTTCGGTTCAGATGCATTGTAATAAAGAATAGGGTCATGGGTAATATTGCATGAGAGATTATGCGAGCCTCCCGACTCTGAAGATGTGTTCCAGTGGAAAAGAGCTATTCCTGATGAGTTTGTTTTGCTTACATTTGAAATATCACCATCCACGAAAAAACTGACATTATATCCTTGTTGAATGGTTGTTGTCCCATTTGCGTCAAGTATTTGGCATGTGACATTAACTATTTTTTCTCCAGGTCCTAAAACTTTCGGTTCTGCGTTAATTAGTCCTACTTTAGTCCACTTGTATATGAAAACGAAGGCATCGTTTTTGGAACCATCGGGGTAATGAGAGTTTGCGATAACTTTTGCAGTGAAGTTTTTACGTCCATATGTGGATGGTGTGACCCACCAACTGGTATTTTGTTGTGAATCTATGTATGATGTGTCAGAGTACCATTCGATCTGGTAGCTGTTTGTTGGAGGTGTTGAGCATGAGTCCTTGACTATGGATTTTAATTGGATGCTTTCAGCATAGTGATATATTGAATCATTGTCGGGGTTTATTATTTCTATGCTGATGTTATCAACGAGGGTTATGTTACCGTGGCTTTCATTGTCGATAACTTTGTAAGTCATGGGTGTTTCGTTTACTGTTACATTAACCAAGTATTCACCCAGGAGGTATGAGCAGTTGGCAGACCATGTGTAGTTGCAATAGCCGCTTGTGTCTGTAGTGGAGTTTCCTATTTCAGTATTTTCGAAAAGCCATGTGCATAGGTGGTTTGGCTCGTTGAGGGTTTGGTTGCTGTCGTCGAGTAATTGCGCTTCCAAGAGCATTGAGTTGTTTCTGTAATAGGATTTGCCTGTAGAGGACAGGTTTATGTGTGATAGCCCGTTTACTTTCATCCATGTCTGTTGGAGAGAAGTTGGGTTATAATATGATGCAGATGCGTTGTAGAAGACTGTGTTGTTGCCTGTTACGATGTTGCTTGATGGGTTCCACGTATAGTTGCATGTGCCATTGATGTCTGTTGTGCAGTTGCCTATGGGTATTGTTTCATTTGTGTTGTTGTAGTGGAAGTAGACTATCGCGTTTGGTACAAAGCTGTCGTATTCGTCAGTGACGTTGGCTAAGAATGTGGTGTTGAATGGCAGGTAACTGTCGTCTCTGTAAATTATGGTTTCTGTTCTGTCTGCGTTTACATACAGGTATCCTCTCAGGGTTACTAAGATGCTATTTTCTGCGGTTGATGGTGTGTAGTTGAGTGTTGGGTTGCTTGTGATGTTGCATTCAATGGTTTTTGGACCGACTGATTCATTGGTGGTGTTCCACACGGTGTTCGCGTAGCCTGTTTCGTTTGTTGTATTGCTGGTTATCCATGGGTTGATACAGTCATCGCAGTGGAAGCTTGCGGTGTAGTTTTCTAATGGTGTCGTTGTGTTTTGGTCTGTAACTTTGCATATAATGTCAACAAAGGTACCTCTGTTATAATTGCTGCCGCTGTAAGGATATGTTATATTTACTCCGGACCAGCCCCGGACAGATATGTTAATTTCGGTTGAATTTGTGAGATAAAGTGTTTTATTGGCTGTGACATTGAGTGTGAAGTTTCCTAAATCACGGGTTGTTGATATGTTCCACGTGTTGTTTCCTGATCCTGTGATGTTTGTGGTTCCTTCCAGACTTGAGTTGATTAGCGTCCATGTGAGTGTCGCGTTTACAGGGTATCCGCATTCGTCTTTTACAGTGGCGTTAAGGTTGGTTAAGATGCCTTTGTGAACTATTGAGTTGGCTGGGGGGCTCGTGATTAGTATGCTGTTGATGCGGCCTGTTAATGTTGTGTTTGCGCTGTCTTCCTGTGCTTCGGAGTTATAAGGACTATAGTAGATGGCGGGTTCGTCCTGAATTCTTACGTAAATATCGTGTTTTCCTGTGTTGTCGCTGCAGTCTGTTGTCCATGTGTAGTTGCAGCGCCCGGTTCCGTTTGTTTGTGTGTCTGTTTCGTGTGTGGAATCAATCCACCATTGACAGGTGTAGTTGGGAATTTTAATTGTGTTGTTGTAGTAGTCCACGACCTGTGCTGTGAGCGTTACGTGGTTGTTTCTTTGGTATGAGGGGTTGATGCCAGTGATGAGATTTACGGTTGAGGCACCCCAAATTTCGATGGTTACGTTGTCTGTTGCGTTTATTGCGCTGGTGTTTATGTCATCGTAATAATCTTTATTTCCTGTTAAAGTTATAGTGTGATTTCCTCCATCATAAGACTGCGGGACGTTCCATTGGATGTTTTCTGAATAACCTATTTCTTCTGTTTCAGTAGACCATATTAGGTAATTTAAGGCGGTTAGAGGGAGACTATTGCCGTTTTCATCTTCTACTTTTGACTGGAGCCAGTAGTCGTTATTTTTGTATAGTTTAGTGCCTGTTGTTGGGTCAAGTATGGTGATGTCAAGTTTGCCTTTGATTATTATTGAGGTTTCGTTTGTGTGGTTATAGTGTCCTGTTTTGGAGACGTTGATTGTTATTATGTAGCTGCCTGGGGTTGTGGTGTTCGATGGGTTCCAAGGCATTGTGGTGCATGTACCACTTGTGTTTGTTGTGCAGTTGGCTATTTCTGTTTCAGTATTGTAGAATTTGACGACAGAACCATTTACAGGGTCGCCTACTTCGTCTGTTACGTTTGCTTTGAATGTTGTATTGCAGGGTGAATTTTTGTCGTTTCTGTAGATGATACTTTCTGTTTTGTTTATTAGTACGTTAAGGCTGCCTGTTAAGTTGATTGCTGCTGTATCTGTTGTTTCTGATGCAGTGTAGTGAAGTGTAGAGTTGTCAGATATATTGCATTTTAGGATGTAGGGCCCGGTGGGTTTGCTGGCTGCGTCCCATGTGTGAGTTGCGTAGCCTGTCTCGTTGGTGTATATGGATTCCAGGAAAGTGCTGTCCTCGTAAAAGCTTACTAAGTAGTTTTCAATTGCTTCGCCGGTTGTCTGGTCTGTGACGCGGGCGTTTATGTTTATGGTTTCCCGGTTTACTAACCCCGGTTGCGGTTGTGTTATTTCGACTCCGGAATAGCCGTAGATTTTGATGTTTTGTGTGTAGGAATTGTTGTCGTAGTATTGCCTGGATACTGTAATGTTGATTGTCTGGTTTCCAAGAGTCTGGGTTGATGGGATTTGCCATGTCGTGTTTACTCCGGTCGCAATTTGATTGCCTGAGACGTTATACCATTTTGCAGTTACATTGGAGCTGTCGAAAGAATTGCCGTTTTCGTCTGTAACTGTGGAGTTTAGGCTTTCATTAGCGCTTCTATGTAAGATGTCGTTGGCTTGTGGATTATCTATGGTGGCAAAAAGTTTTCCTTTGACTATTAGCCATGTTTGGCTGGTGGTCGTGGTCCAGCCTGGTTTTGTTGTGTTAATGTCTAGTGTGTAGTTGCTGGCGTTGAGTGTGTTTAGTGCGTTGTATAGTATGTAGCAGGCGCCTTTTTCATTGGTTAGGCAGCTTTTGTGTTCTCCTTCAGGTGTGTAGAAAGAGATATTTGCGTTGGATACTGCAAGTGGGGAACCGTCACTGAGCGGTACTGTTGCCTTGAATGAGATGTTTGATTGGAATGGTGAGTATGTGTCGTTTCTGTAGATTACCTGATTGTTTATTGTGGTGTTTGTGTCGATGCCTGTTGGCAGGATTACGATGTTTGTGTTGTTATGGTTCAGGAATGAGTCATTGTAGAAGAGGTTTGAATCATCAGTGATGTTGCATTTGATGTTGTGTGCACCTTTGTCCTGCAGGGATACATTTAATTGCAACAGTGCGATTCCTGCAGAGTTTGTTTGTTCTACCATAGGGTTGCTTGCATTATCGTCCAGATAAAATGTTACGTTATATCCTTGTCGTATTGTGTCTATTCCATTGTAGTCGATTATGTTGCAGGTGATGTTGATGGTTCCTTCTGAGGCTTCTTTTGGTGATGCTTCTATTTCCCTAGCCCGGGTCCATCGATACATTTTTACTGAAATGTTCTCCTGAGCGCCTGAGGGATAGTATGGATAGGATACTACTGCCTTAAAAGTCGCGTTGCCGTATGCGTATGTTGGGGTGGAAACTGAAGTATTGTCTCCACTTCCTACTGGTTTGTTTGTGTCGTCTTCGTCTGAATAATACCAGTAAACTTCGTAATTTACTAGAGGTGGGCTGTCGCAGGTGTCATTGACACTTGATTTTAGTGTGACTCCCTCATAAGCATGGAATATTGAGTTCTCTGCAGGGGAGAGTACGTAGATGCTTACATTGTCTATGAGATATATGCTGCCAGTGATCTCGTTTCCGGTTATTGTATAGTATTGGTTGTCTGTGTCGTTTAATAGCACTTTTATGGTGTATTTGTCTGGTAGGTTTGAGCAGTTGGTGTTCCATGTATAGTTACACTGGCCGCTTGCGTCTGTTACTGTTGTGTTCATTTTTTGACTGTTTATGAACCATGTGCAGTTGTAGCCGGATTCGTTGATAGATTCATTGAATTCGTTGACAAGTTGTGCTTCCAGGGGGGCTGTGCTGGTTCTATAATAAGTGTTGCCTTTTGATGCAAAGTCAATGTATAGGGAGCCTTTGATGGTGATGATTGTTTCTTTGCTGGATGAGTCATGGTAGTATGGAGATGTAGCGTTATATATGATGTTGTTGTTGCCTGTAGCAGTGTCTTTTGAAGGGTTCCATGTGAAGTTGCAGGTGCCGTTGATGTTCGTTGTGCAGTTGCCGACGCAGGCGTAGTTGTTGTCTGTCATGTCGGCATAAAACCAAATGTTTGCGTTGCTTACTGCTGAGTTTATCTCGTCTGTTACGTTTGCTGTGAATATTGTTGTGTTTGGTGATAGTGAATCGCTTTTGAATACGATTGTGTCTGTTACGCTTATTAGTTCAAGGGTCTGGTTGCCGTACAGGTTAATAGATACGTTATCTTCTGATTGCATAATCGTGTAACTGGCTTCTGTGCTGTTTGAGATGTTGCAGGAGATGTTGTAGTTTCCCGGAGTGGAATATGTGGTGTCCCAGGAGTACACAGCGTAGCCAGATGTATTGGTGTAGTTGGCGCCTATGGATATGTTGTTTCTTGAAAAGCCGACAGAGTAGTTATATATTCCGTACTGGGATTGTTTTCCTTCCAGCGATGTGACCCTGCAGGTGATTTTTGATATATCGCTGCGGTTATAATTCTTGGATTCCGGGGATATAACGTAGATATAGGCGTATCCGACGATTGTGATGTTTGCAGAGCCTGTACTGTAGTTGTGGCTTGAGTTGTAGTATTCTTTTGCTGGCAGTGCTGTTATGGTGAAGTTGCCTATTGAATGGTTTTCTTCTATGAACCACATGGTACTTGGGCTGTTTCCGGCGCCGATGCATTCGTTGTGTGTGGTTGAGTTTATTAGTCTCCACTCGACTTCGGTTCCAGTGATGTCGTTTCCACATTGGTCATGTACTGTTGCTATCAGACTCTGATATGTTCCGAGGTGGATGTCGCTGTTTTTTTCGGGTGTGGTGATTGTAGTGTTTATGATGTCCCACAAGTAAGTTGTTTTCTGGTCGTACCATTCGCTTGTGTATCTTTCGTAATGGATGCTGTCGTTGCCGTTTATTGAGATTTGCATGTCGCGTCTTCCGACTGAGAGAGTAGGTTCAGATTCGCATGTAGGGGACCATGAGTAGTTACAGTATCCACTGGCGTTGGTTTTGGTTTCTACTGTTGTTCCGTTTATGTCCCAGTAGCATGTGTAGTCAGGTATTCCGTCTGTCGTGTTGTGGCTGTTGTATACTTTTACTGTGAAATTGAATGGAGTGTATCTCAAAAAGTCTGTGCCGTTGA
>CBDUVR010000048.1:0-8319 GCA_965370705.1 uncultured archaeon
TAATTCTCAATTCTTATCCTGTCAGGAAGAAATTTCAGGATATTATTATGCCCATGCTCAAAATAATATTTATGCATCACAGAATTAATCACAGCTTCACGTATTGCATCAAACGGATACTCATATACATTATCCCTGCGCGGTTTTCCTGTAAATCTGTAAGCAACCTTTGAATACAGTCTTACGAATTTCATCACTTCCTCAACAATTTCAAACAAACTGCCTTTAACTTCTTTCCTGTCTATAATTTCAACGCCGGCATCATCCTTGAACAAAGCCACAGTAAAAACAGACCACGGGACAAACCTCTGCGGCTCTTTGGAAAAGAACAACACTCCTGCATTATTAAAAACAAGCTTGCTTTCCTGCACCTCAGCTACCCCTAAACTAGCAAGCATTTTATCTGTATCATCACTTTCTGAAATTTCCGCCAGTTGCAGAAACCGCCGGAATCTGCTTTCATCAAAATCTTCAGGATAATTAAACCTGGTTTCTATAAACTCATCAAATCTCGCCTTTCCCTCTGATTTGAATAGTTCCATAATTTCATCTCTTGACAACTTCTGGCTGTTCGCTCCGATGCGCCTGTAAAAGCCGCCGGAACATTCATAAGGTTTGTCTTCACCCTCATGCACAGTTATTATGATGACATTTTGAAATTCTTCAAGAGAAATCTTAATCTTTGGCTCGCAATTATTTGCTATATCCTGTATCTGTGATCTCAACCTGTTTGTCATTTTAATGCCTTTTATCTTCCCATGGTCATCCAGACCCAGAAAAACCCTGCCGCCTGATGAATTAGCAAGTGCAACTATCTCTTTATCCACGCCATTCATATTTTCCTTGAACTCAGTTTTATAGCTCTCTCCCTCTTTCATAATGAGTTCAAGTTCTTTCTTGTCCATTTCATTACACCATTTTCTTTGGCAGTTTCCATTTAACCTAGACTCTGTACAATTCACTCCAACTTGTCAAACTCCTTATCCATGTCCTTCGTAGCAGACGCAAGCACTTTCTCATAATCCTTGTCAAACTTTGCATCCACTATCCTATTCTTCGATTTCACTTCAAGTATCGTTGCTGCCTTCACGCCGTTCTCAAGCGCAGCATACGAAATATCCGCATAATGTAATATCGTCTTCAAAAGCAGGTAACTCTTTTTCAACTCGCAGTACATGTCCACGTCATGGAACGCATTCTGCTGAAGGAAAAATTCCCTGATAAGCCGCGCAACCTCTAAAGTGACCTGCTCTTTTTCAGGCAGCGCATCACTCCCGACAAGCTGCACAATCTCCTGCAGTTTCTCTTCTTCCTGCAATATCTTCATGCAGCGCTCGACATGCGCTCTCCAGTCAGACGCGACATTTTTTGCAAACCATGTATCAAGGGTATCAAGATAAAGGCTGTAGGACGTCAGCCAGTTGATAGACGGGAAATGCCTTCTTTGCGCAAGTTTCGCATCAAGCGCCCAGAAGCACTTGGTAACACGCAGCGTATTCTGCGTAACCGGCTCAGAAAAATCCCCACCAGGCGGCGAAACCGCCCCGATAATCGTAATCGATCCTTCCTTATCAGTCCCAAGCGGCACAACGCAGCCCGCCCGCTCATAAAACTCAGCAAGTTTCGTAGAAAGATAAGCAGGATAGCCTTCCTCACCCGGCATCTCCTCAAGCCTGGATGAAATCTCACGCATAGCCTCAGCCCATCGCGAAGTGCTGTCAGCCATGAGGGAAACAGAATAACCCATATCCCTGTAATATTCCGCAATAGTGACGCCGGTATAGATTGACGCCTCACGTGCGGCAACAGGCATATTGGAAGTATTTGCAATCAGAACAGTCCTCTCCATCAGAGTCCTGCCGGTCTTCGGATCCTTCAGGTGCGGGAACTCTGTAAGAACTTCTGTCATCTCATTTCCTCTCTCCCCGCATCCGATATAAACAACAATTTCAGCATCAGACCACTTTGCAAGACTCTGCTGCGTAACAGTCTTTCCGGCGCCAAACGGCCCTGGAATAGCAGCAACACCGCCTTTTGCAAGTGGGAACAAGGCATCAAAAATCCTCTGCCCTGTAGTCAAAGGTACTGTGGGCACAAGCTTCCTCCTCGACTTCCTCGAGTAGCGCACAGGCCACTTGTGCGCAAGCTTAAGCACGGTCCCGTCCTCAAGCGTCCCTATCTCTTCAGTAACATTATAGCTTCCGCTTTTCAGCTCAGCAATTTTGCCGGACGCGTCAGGCGGCACAAGAATCTTGTGCAGGACACCCTGCGTTTCCTGCACAGTCCCAAGAATATAACCGCCGCTGACCTTATCACCCTTCTTCAGGCTCGCCTTGAAATCCCATTTCTTCTCCTGGTTAAGGCCGGGCGCATCAACACCCCTCTTGATAAAGTCACCCATCTGCTCCTTCAAAACTGGAAGCGGCCTCTGTATCCCGTCATAGATTGACTTGATAAGACCGGGGCCAAGCTCAACAGAAAGCGGCATACCAGTATTGATAACCGGCTCATCAGGCCTGATGCTTGTAGTATCTTCATAAACCTGGATGATGGTCTTTTCACCGTCGATCTGGATGACTTCACCCATCAGCTTTTCCTTTCCCACGCGCACCACATCATACATGCGCGCAGTTATATTCTTCGCAACAACCACAGGACCCGCGATCCTGTAGATGAATCCTTCCTTTCCTTTTTTTCCACTCTGAACATCTTTTACTGCCATTCATATCACCTGTAAATCATTTATCCCATACATCAATACCAATCGATTTCTTAACTTTTCTCCTCAGGTCATCTTCACCTGCACTGTCCTTTGAAAGCACCACGCAGACAGGCCGCACTGAATTCTCAAGCTTGTCGCGAACCCTTACAGGCAGCCTGCTGACATCATCGCGCATCAAAACAAGCACTCCGATAGATTCATCATCAAGCGCTTTCGACGTTTCCCCTGCAAGTCTTTCAGGAGTTACATTAATTACCCTCCTGACACCTGCGAGCCTGAAACCGATTGTAAATTCATTATCACCAAGTACAGCAATTTCACTCATTTATACCACAATACTCTCACTCATAAACTTTTCATCAAGCCCAGTAACCTTTGCACGGACAAGCATGCGCAGATTCCGGATCTCAATATCCTTTCCAATCATATACCCTAAAATAGGTCCGACAGACAAAGGATTCTGATGCATCATAAGCTCAGCCTGCCTGAGCCAGTACTTTTCAAAAGCAATCTCGCATGCGCCAAGCTCGTTTTTATTCCGCAAATCATCCATGCCCTTTTCAAGCACCGCATCATATCCTGTACCCGAAAGCCCCAAATACAATTCCTCGCAATCCTTTGCATCAGCAAGCATCAATAATTTCTTGTGCGAAAGCTTCTCACCTGAAAATACAAGCTTATCAACAATATCCTTTTTAGGCAGCTTCTCCCTGACAAGGCGAAAAAGCACTTTCAGGTTCAAAAAATCAATCTCAGTTCTTATGAACTGGCGCACATACCTGCCCTGCTTTGGCATCTTAAGCGAAAGCTCCATCAGCGAGTTATAATAGCCCTTATCAAGCAAATTCTCAAGACGGCACAAACATTTTGTTTTCTCGCACTCATCAATTACATCCAAAACCTCTTTATTCATAACAACCTTCGACGCAATCACAATTTCCCTGCATGTCTCCTTTTTAAGCAGCATCTCAAGCGCCGCAGAATCAAGTTGCCCCGCAGGCACAAGAACCTTCCTGATATCATCATCACTAATTTCCGCAATTTTACCCCTCAAAATCGTCTTCAGGTTATAGATATCATATCTCACAAGATATGCCCTGATAAGCATCTCAACCTTGTCGCTTGATATCCTTATAAGCTTATTAAAAGACCGTGCAGCATTCAGGTTAAGGGCAGCCTCGATAAGGTCAGCGCCGCTGAACTTCATCGCAAGCTCGTCAATCTCCTTTTTGTACACAGACTCGCCCATGAACTTTGTGATGCCGTCCGGGCTCATCTTCATCAATTTATCGTACTCATGTCTTTTAATCATGAAACTTTTCATGACACGCACCCTTGTGTTTACATAAGGGTATGTTCCAAGTCCGATTTTTGAATTTTCCGGCATTATATTCAGCTCACTGGTTTTTAAACAATATTTTCGAAACATCCTTCAGGTACTCGTCACTCACGTCCTCAAGCACGCTGTCAAATGTGCAGTCAATCCGCACATTTCCTTCCTTGTTTTCAACAATAACTCCCCCCGCAATACCTGACTCTTTTACCTCAAGCCCGTCGGCAATTGATTTGACAAGAGATCGGTCTTTCGCATTAACATAGACGCATCTGGCATCTGCCATATCATCCATTGCTTTTTTTATCATCTTTCCATAAATCTTCTTTTTGGTTTTATCATCGAACTCAAGGACTCTCTCTTTCAGCGCCTCAAACACCATCTCAATAACTTCCTTTTTCGCATCAAGATCAATTCTCTTGCACCGGAGCTTTGTTGACGCAATCTCTTTTTTCTCCATTGCCTCTATCACTGCCTCTGCTTCACTTACAGCATTTTTCTCAACAAGAGATGCGTCTACTTTCGCTTTTTTCAGTATTGACACAGCTTCGCTTTTTCCTTCTTTCTTTAACGCGAGAGCATCCTCTTTTGCCGTATCGATTATTTCATCCACTACTATTTCCAATGTCATTCATGACACCTCTTTTCAATTTGCTTGGTCCTGCACAGATTAAGAGAGAAAGATAGTGCATATTGCAGCACCTCTTTCACCCGTTTCAATCCTATGCAAGAATCAGATACGCAATAACGAATCCGAAAAGCACGATTGTCTCAGGCAGTACAGTCATAATCAGGCCTTTAACAAAAAGCTCTTCTTTTTCAGCCATGGCTCCTACAGCAGCAGCACCTATCTCTTTCTCAGCATATGCTGCAGAAGCTGCAGATATTCCGATAGCAAGTGCAGCTCCAAGAGCCTTCATTCCGGCATCACTTATCAATACTTCCATTTTAATTACCTCCTAAATATTTCATGATTTACATATTCTCCTTAAGCCCGAAGGGCACATACTTTTTTCCTCCCCCCTGATAGAACTTAAGGAAAAATTCAACATAATGCAGTCGCATTGAGTGTATGAACGGCGACAACAGGCCAAGACATATATTGATACTATGCCCTGCCACAAGCACAACAGTCCCCATGATAAATCCCAGCCCTCCCGCATGGAACATCGGGTGCGCCATCTCGTTTACAACCTCTGCAAGTATAACAGAGGCAAGACCCACAGCCATCAGTCGTGCATAAGAAAGCGCATTCGTAAGCGGGGATATCAACTCAAGAGCCCCTTTTATGCCCTCGCCCCACACAATCATAATCATTCCCAGGACAAGCAGGATATAACAGCATGACGGGATGGATTCAACCATACCGAAAAACGCAAGAAGCGCCGGGAAAAAACCAGCCATATAGACAATCCACCCGAGTTTTTCAAGGATAGCAGCTTTCAGCCCATGCGCCCTCAATTCATTGAAAAAACCAATAAGATATCCCGCGCTGATATGAAGAACACCCAAGCCAAGTGCATACACTATCAACTGCGTCGCACCTGCTGTATCAGACCGTGTCAAGAGATGGTACGGGAAATGAATGCCCATTTCATGAAACAGCTCAATGCCGAAAAACTCATCATACAGTAGCCCGAAAACAATCGTGGAAATGGATGCGAGAATCATAACATTCAGGATGTCCTTTGCCTTTGGAACCTTGAACTTGAGCAAAGTAAAGATAACAAGCGTAAGCACACCATACCCCCAGTCACCGAGCATGAACCCGAAAAACACAGGAAACATAAGAAACATAAAAAACGTCGGGTCTATTTCCTTATACGACGGCAGGGAATACAGATCCATGAAAAATCCGAATGATTTCGCAGGTCCCTTGTTGTCAAGTTCAACGGGAGCATTTCCCACATCCTCGTACCTTTTAATGAATATTTTGCCATTCGTTGCACTGTGCAGCCTGTCGCACATCACATCATACTTTTCAGAAAGTATCCACCCGTCAACAATAAACGCATTACTGCTCATAGAAAACCTCAGCGGCGCCTGCGCAATTTCAGCTTCATCAGCAAGATGCTCTTCATTTGACTTTATGTACGAGTCCCACTTTTTACTGATTTCAGCAAGATCACCATTGATTCTTTCCTTCCTTTTATCAAGCTTGCTTATCTTTGAATTAGTTTCATTAATCATTTTTTCAGTTGTACCTGAAAGTTCAAGAAACCGGTCAGTATTTATCTCACTGAACCCGGACTCATTAAGGGCGGGAAGGATTTCATCTGCCTTGTCTTTCTCGACAAAGACAGCAGCAACCCGTCTCTTTCCATCTTCTCCTGCATATACCTTGCACTTTTCAGTAATCTTCTTGATCTTTGGCTCAAAATTCATGTCCCCTACATAACCCACAAAATACTTCAGTGAATTATATTGCGAGAACACATCAAGCTTCAGAGAAAGGCTTGATATTACAGAAAGTTCACTTAAAAAGGAGTTTAGCCTGCCCTGCTCGTCATCAATGGACTTCATTTCTTCTATCTTCTCAACAACATCACTTTCAATCCTGGAAATATTCCCGTCCACTTTATCAATATCATCTGCCTTCAATTTGCCTGATTTTGCGTCTTTGGTTTTCGGGATATATGACTCAATTGACCTCAACTTCACAAGGCTTCTTGAAATGGTCTCTGATTCCTCAAGCGGAGACCCGATATCAAACCCGCTTTCTTCATCCTTTTTAACATAATCATCAATATGAAGAAGCTTCATGCCGTGCAGTTCCCGAATCATACCCCTCATGACGCTCCCGGGTCCGACAATAGACACACGCGTCATTCTTTTTGTTTTAAGCATACATTCTCACATAATCTCACATAACAAGAAATCACTCGAATTTCTCTACCAATTTTTCAAAAACATAATCAGCTGCAGCAGCCACATTTTTCTCTGCTTTCTTCCTGGATGCATTATACTCATCTTTGCTCTCTGAGATGATTTTCTCCTTTTGCGCTTTCAGTTTTTTCTCTGCATCAGATATCATCTTGTCTGCCTTTTTCTTTGCAACCCCTTCAGCATCTCCTGCAACTTTAAGTGCGGCGCGTTTCGCCTCGCTTATCAGATATTCCTTTTCACGAGCCGCTTTTTCTATTATCTGTTCTGTTTTTTTTTCTGCTTTTTTAATTTCAACTAAAACATCATCATCCATAAGATCACCGGACCCTTAATTTAATGTGTATAACATACTTTCTTATTTATTTCACCCTTTGCATTCAGCTAAAGAAAGAACGCTATATAATGAATACATTAATAATATAAATATTATCTATATAATTTATATATATCTATATAGATTAGGCATACAATGAAAAGATGATACTATGGAACTGAGGAAGATACAGTCAACAGCCGGGGGTGCTACCCACATTATATCCCTCCCGAGATCATGGATACAGAGGCATAAGCTAGACCAAAGCGATAAGATAGGCATACTCGAGCGCAAGGACGGAATATTATTCATCCTTCCCACACCCCACAAGAAAAAGAAAATAGAGTCATGCATTGATGCAGGCGGGAAAGACTTGAATTTTCTCCTGCGGATGATAATATCAGAATATGTCCGCGGCGCAGACATAATCAAATTCTCCCGCGCCTCATTTTCATGGAAAGACAAAAAAGAGATCCGCGAATTTATCCATAATGCGATTATCGGCCTTGACTTAAGCGAGCACAGTGACGAATTTGAGATACATTCCATAATAGATGTATATGAACTTGACATTGAAAAAATCGTCCTGCGCCTCTACGACCTGGTCTGCTGGATGTTTGGAAGCTCACTCACAGCAATAGAAAGCAGGAATGAAGACCTCTTCATAGACATAATCGGGCGCGACATAGAAGTAGACCGCCTCACACTGCTTGCATCAAGGCAGATGCATCTTGCAGCAAAGAACCCTGAATTTGCAAGAAAAATAGGCATATCCGGCTACGAGGCGCTCTATTACAAGGTCCTAATCAATGACCTTGAATCAGCAGGTGACTGCTCAGTCAGCATATCAGAAGCTTACCTTAAGCTTGCGCAGTCAAAAATACCAAAAGACCTGATAGACAGTTTATCCACCCTCTTTGCTGACCTGAAGGGGAATCTTGAAAACGTAATTGACTCCTTCACATACCGGGACCTGAACAAGGCAAATGACGCAATTGAAGAATGCATGCGCTTATCAAAATACGACCTCTCAGCATCAGGAAAAAGCCTCTTCATAACAGACAA
>CBDUVR010000049.1:0-8278 GCA_965370705.1 uncultured archaeon
GCGTATTTTTTTAATACCCATTTCTGGATTTTTGCGTAAAGTTGTATTTCATAGACTTTAAGAACATCCCACACAAGATTCTGCCAGAACGTGCCGACGTTGCCTTTGAGGACGTCGCCTCTCGGGAACTGCGTTGCGATTAGTTCGATTGGTGTTCCTGTTATTCCGTGCTGGGCTATCCTGACACCCAGGTTTTCTTTTCTCATTGCTTTTGCTATGTCTTTTGTTCGCGGTATGTTTATGCATACCTGCTTTATCTTTACCCCGTTCTTGTAGATGTTGCCGTGAGTTGAGCCGTTTGCGATTGCCAGAAGCTGTGGGTGGACTCCGTTTTTGTTGAGCTCTTTTATGAATGTTGTTGCTTCTTTCGGGGATGTCAACAGGAATCCTTCTGTGTCTTTTCTCCCGATTTCGCCTACTTCCACTTCGAGGCCGTATGATTTTATGCCTTTCTTTTTCATTTCAGCGCTCATAAAGTGCGCTATTTCTGTCGTGGCTTTGATGTTGCCTTCAAGTTCTTCTTTTTCGTTTTTGCCGTCGAAGTTGAAGATGTGGGATGCATCTATCGCATATGATGTGAAACCGGCGTCAATCTGCGCTTTCACGAGTTTCTTCGTCCCCTCGATTGTTTCAGGGTCGCCTGCTTTTACTGATATGTGGTCTGCGTGGAGTGTCCATTTTGTGCATCCGGTTTTTTTTGCTGCTTTCATGATTCGCTTTGCGAAGTCTTTTGGTGTGTAGCCGGTATACCCACCTTTGAGGTCTGATTCTGACCTCGCGATTTCAATGATTACAGGCGAATTTGAGTCTTTTGCAGCTCTTAGGATGCCTTCTGCAACGCCGGGGATGTAGCGGGTGTTGGTTGCCATTATTATGCAGTCTTTGTCTCTTAGGGAATTGAACATTTTTTCTCCTGATATTGGTTTACAATCACTCATATTTATCACCTTTATTTTATCCTTTAATTATCTTTTCTGCCCATTCGACGTATTTTTTGGTTCCGATATATATGGGTACGCGGTGGTCAACTTTCTCAGGCATGATAGTAAGTATGTTTTTCTCTCCGGTGCTTACTTTTCCTCCTGCCTGCGTAACAATGAATCCCAGTGGATTCGCCTCGAAGAGGAGTCTTAGCTTCCCGCCCATGTGGCCCTTGTAAAGCGGGTATGAGAATACGCCGCCGTATTTCAGGAACTGGTGGACGTCTGCGACGAATGAGCCAGAGTATCTTAGTTTAAAGCCGTCTTCGATGATTTCTTTTATGAATCTTTTGTGTTTCGGGACCCAGTCTTTCTGGAGCGCTCCTGTGCCGTAGAGTTTCTTGTCGCCGATTTTGACGTTTTTTTCTGTCATTACATATTCATTTCTGTCGTTTAGCGCAAACATGAAGATGCCTTCTTTTACTGTCACGGTAAGAGTTGTGAGGGGGCCGTAGAGTATGTACATTGCTGCGCGCATGTTTTTTCCCGGCTGCATGACTTTGCCGTTGTCATATATGCCTATTATTGTTCCTACTGCGAGGTTTACCTGTATTAGGGATGAGCCGTCGAGAGGGTCCATTGTAACTGCATAATTCCCTTTTGCATCAGGGAAACAGAGGACTTCTGCTTCTTCTTCTGAAGCGAGTTCCTTTACCAGTTTTGATTTTTTCAGGACTTTTTTCAGGTGCTCGTTTGACCATTTGTCAAGCTCCATCTGGGTTTCGCCGTAGATGTTTTGCGTGTCTGCATATTTCTGGTTGGTTATGAACGCCTTCCTGATTGCCGGGCCCTGGGCTGCTATTAGTTGTATCAAGTCTTTCAGATCCTCTGGACTGCCTGTTGAGTCTAAGTATTCCTTTAATGTTGTCATGATTAACCCCTCTTTTTTGTTTGTTATGTATATGTGTTTTTTCAATTAATATATAGATTGCGGTTCATACAAAATACTTTTTTTCTTACCCAAAGAGGTTGATGAGCCACGGCATAAGGAGGCTGAACAAGAGGAGAAACAGGGTTATTTTTGAAATCATGTCTGCTGCGCTGCTGCGGTTTTTGATGCCTGCGCCCAGCATTATTTCCTCAAGCATCAGTCCGCCGTCAAGGGGGCGCAGGGGAAAGAGGTTTGCGAGAGCAATACCGATACTGAGCAGGATCATCCATGAAACAAGGCTTGCAAGAAAGGCGCCATGAGCCATCCTGCGGTCCTGTACAACTACAATGCCTATAATGCCTCTTGTCTTGTTTTTTGGGTCTTCGACAAGCGTCAGTTCGTAGTCTGTGCCGTTGACAAGCAGAAGCACGTTCTCTCCCGGTCCCTTTTTGCTCATAATATCCGTAAACTCAGATATTGTTGTAATATTTACGCCATCAACAGCAGCAACAAAAGTGCCGTTCGGCAGGACACCTGCAGGCATGGCTGAGTCTACTGACTGTATAAAAACACCTGTATCCTCAAAAGGAATCAGTCCTGATGATATGCCGGCACTCATTGTACCAATATATATAAAAAGCAGGATTATCGCAGAGAGAATATTTGAAAAAGAGCCGGCGCCAAATATTCTCGTCTTTGTGAGTGATTTTGATTTCTTTATTTCTTTTTCGTCAGGTTCTGCGAATCCGAGAGGGATAGGCCCTAAAAAACCATAGCCGATTGATTTTACCCTTATTCCCTCCACGCGTGCGACTATGGCATGAGAAAACTCATGGACTATAAGAATGAATAGTATTGAGATGAGCCATTCGGTGAGCGGGACATAAAATACAGGTATTATGGATTCCTCTGCCGATCCCCCTCCGCCAGGCTCTCCTGACAGGTCAAAAGGCAGGACAAGCTTTATTGCACCAGACATTGTTATTGCACCAAAAAACAATGTCATGAAGCCGTAGCCGGATACGCCGAAAAGGAATGTGAAAGCAACCATGATGAATACGACAGGTCCTGAAAAAACAGTGGGAATTTTGAATGTCTCTATTAAGCCAAGAAAAAAGACATTATATATAAGTTTGATGAACAGGGCAGAGAGCAGTAAGTATGTTGCATACAGGCGCGTTCTATTTAGTGATGGTGTGTTTTTCTGGATGAAGAGGTATCTTAGGCCCATGAGCCCGAATGAGAATACGATGCCTATATCTGCAAGAAAGGTTATCATGCGCGGGTGTTTTTTTGCAATATTGTCTATTATTTCAAGGCCTTTTTTGGTTCTCCTCAGGAAAACAATGCCTTCGCGGGTGAAGTTTTTCCTGTCAAAGAAATATACTATAAGCGCGATGATGAGGAGAATAGCAAGTGATTCATAGTTTCCCATGGGCACTATTTGAGATTGGTATGTTTATAAATCCTTTCATTAAGTACTTAAATTTGAGATTCTGTATATGCATTATGGAATATTCTGTGCTTGTTGAGTATTATAAAAAGCTTGAGGAGACCAGTTTAAAGACTGAGAAGACGGGGATTGTCTCAGAGGTTCTTGAGAGGACGCCAGCAGATGATATTGAGCAAATTACCCAGCTTCTTATGGGGCGCGCTTTTCCTTTGTGGAGCGAGGAAGTTGTCGGGATTGCGTCTAATCTTATGATTAAGGCAATATCAAAGGCGGATGGCATCAAAGAATATGAGATTGTTGCGAAATGGAAGGATTGCGGGGATCTTGGGACTGTTGCTGAGAAATTTGCCAGGAAGAAGAGGCAGAGGCTGCTTTTTCAAAAGGCGCTCCCGGTCTCAAAGGTGTATTCCAATCTGCAGAAGATTGCGAGTCTTGAGGGGCACAGGTCGCAGGAGAAGAAGCTTGTCCTGATTGCTGAATTGCTAAGTCTTGCAACGCCAACAGATGCGCGGTTTATTGTAAGGACTGTTCTTTCTGACCTCCGGGTGGGGGTTGCGGAGGGTATCATGAGGGATGCTATTTCGAAGGCGTTTTTTGCGGATGTGTACTGGAGAGCGACACTTTTCCAGAAGAACGGGAAGAAAAAGAGGTTTGAGAAGATGCTTTTGGGTATGAAGGGAAAGACTGTTATTGCTGAGGATAAGGTTATGGATGCGCTCAGGTCAAGTGACGGGAAGATGACTGAGGGTTTTGTGAAAGATAATACTGTGATTGTAAAAAATATTGAGGAAATAAAGAGCATCAGCAGCTTTTTTAAGGAAAATCTCGGGGCTGATTATGTGTTTGTTGATGATGCTGATGTGGGGAGTAAGCTGAAAAAGTCTATACTTGATGCTGTCGAGGGAGCTTATGAGATTGCAAATGATTATGGTGTTGTTGCAAAGACGCTGCTTGATACAGGAGAAAAGGGGCTTTCTTTGCTTAAGATGCAGGTTATGAAGCCTATCAAGGTGATGCTTGCGCAAAAGGTCGGGACTGTTGATGAGGCGTTTTCTGTTGTCGGGAGGCCGGCTGCGCTTGAATACAAGTATGACGGCTTCAGGATGCAGATACATAAGAGTGGGCATGATGTCAGGATTTATACACGGCGGCTTGAGAATGTGACTGAGCAGTTCCCTGATGTTGTTTCCTATGTGAGGGAGGGGATTGCTGCGAAGGAGTGTATTGTCGAGGGAGAAACTGTGGGGTTCGATGCCAAGAGTGGAAGGTATCTCCCGTTCCAGAAGATTTCCAAGAGGATAAGAAGAAAATATGATATTAAGAAAACAGCTGGTGAAATTCCTGTTGTGGTGAACCTGTTTGATATCAGTTATCTTGAGGGGAAAATGCTTTTGAAGAAGCCCTTTTTGCAGAGGAGGGGTGAACTGAAGTCAATTGTAAGAGAGATGCCGAATAAACTGGTTGTTGCAAAGCAAAAAATTACTGATGGTGTTAAGGTTGCGAAGGAATTTTATGCAGAGTCGCTTGCTGCCGGCAATGAAGGGCTGATGTTCAAAAATATTGAGGCGCCCTATAAGCCGGGGTCACGTGTCGGGTATATGATTAAGCTCAAGCCGGTGATGGAGACGCTTGATTTAGTGATAGCCGGTGCTGAATGGGGCAAAGGCAAGCGCTCAGGGTGGCTTTCGAGTTTTGTGCTCGCGTGCAGGGATGAGGAGACCGGCAGTTTTTTGACTATCGGCAAGATGGGGACGGGAATTAAGGAAAAGCAGGAGGAGGGGGTTAGTTTTGATGAGCTGACAACCATTCTTAAGGAGCATATTCTGCGCGAGAAGAAGAATGCGGTTGATATTGCGCCGTTCCTGGTTGTTGAGATTGCTTATGAGGAGATACAGAAGTCACCCAATTATTCTTCCGGGTACGCATTGCGATTTCCGCGGATGAGCAAGGTGCGGGAAGACAGGGGACCGGATGAGGCAGACAGCCTTTCAAGAATAGTGGAGCTTTTCGCGCGGCAAAGAGGCAGGACTAATTTTGTTACTAAACAATGAAAAAAACAAAAGATTTATAAAGGTATTTGTGACTAATAATATTTAATTAAAATTTAGGCAGGCAAGTTAGTAACTGATGAGTAAATTATATAAACATATAAGAACTATATGTTACATAACTGTTTAACAAACGGTTCGGCTATAAAAAATGAAGTGGGTGAATTATTATGATAAGTCAACAGACGCTTGATGCATTAAAAGGTATTGGACTAAATCTATATGAAAGGAAGTTGTATGCTTCACTGCTTGCAAGAGGCACTTCCACTGCAGGTGAACTGTCTGAAATGGCGACAGTGCCGCGGTCAAGATCATATGATGTTCTTGAGTCGCTTGCAGATAAAGGATTTGTAGTCGTCCAGCATTCAAAGCCATTGAGATATGTTTCTATTGCACCTGCCGAAGCAATGGAGAGAGCCAAGAACCGTTTGAAAGAGAAGATGGATATCGGCGTCGAGAGAATCGATATCTTTAAGAAGAGCCCTGCTTTGGATGAACTTGCACTGCTTCATTCTACTGGTGTGGAGCTTGTTGATTCTGCTGACCTGTCCGGTGCACTGAAAGGAAGATATGCACTCCATCAGCAGATGGAGACCATGCTTAAGGGTGCAAGCAAGAGTATTGATATTATAACGACAGAGACTGGCTTGAAGGAGCTTTATACCCAGCATTCAGGACTGGTTCAGTCTGCTGTTGACAGGGGAGTTGCGATAAGGGTTGCTGCTCCGCTGACTGCTGAGAATAAGGAAGCTGCCAAGGCATTAGGAGCTGTTATTGAGGTCAAGGATAACACAGCAGGGGATAAAGCAGGTGTTCCTGAAGGAAGGATGATTCTTGCAGATGATACTGAAGTCGTGATGGCTCTTACTGATGATAAAGAGACGCATTCTTCACAGGATGTTTCGTTCTGGACGTCGTCTGACCATTTTTCAGAAAAGTTTGCAAAGCCAATGTTTGATCTTGTCTGGAAGAATATTTGAATCTAGCAGTTGGATACTGTTTAATAAATGGCTGTCCAGTTGCCGTTGTTTGATGAGAGTGCAGGGTTAATGTTTTGATTTTTCTGTTTTTTTATCGTATATAAAATATGAACCGGCAATCAAATCTGCGGAAATTTAATTCATAGAGTGCATTTCCTAACTTTCTCTGTGTTATTCGTGAGAAAGAAGCTTGAAAATGCTTCTATTCCTCAAAATTTTCATGTTTTCTTATGTTGTCTCAGGTTTTATTTTTTTATTATGCGATATACCCAGTCGTTTCTTCGTACTTTCTTGTTCACTTTGAGCCCCACAAGTGAGTTGTTTGGCGCCGTTTTTGCTCTTTTCCCGCCCAGTTCCAGCGAATCAACTGTCTGGCGCAGATATGTTGTGTGGCCCTCGACTGTTATTTCGTCGCCGATCCTTAATGAGCCGCCTACAAGGCGGACTGCAGCGACTTTGGCTTTCGGGTAGTAGTTCGTGACAATGCCAATCTGGGTGCGCACAAATGTTGCCTGTGAATCTGAGGCATTGTAGCTGAAGCTTGTTGCGTCCGGCTTTTTGAAGTAGAATCCAGTTGAAAATCCTCGGTTGTATACTTTCCTTAGCTCTTTTTTGAGGTCTTCTGCAAGCTCTTTTGTGTATTCGTTTTTCATGCAGGAGTCAATGGCTGTCCTGTAGCATTTGCCGACTGTTTCTGTATATATAGGCGGCCTCAGGCGGCCCTCGACTTTGAATGAGTCGATTTTTGCTTTTATGAGGTCAGGAACATGCTCTATCATGCAGAGGTCTTTGGGGTTGAGAAGGTATTTTCCTTCGCATACCAGCTGGTTGTTCTCATCGTCTGTCAGGGTCCATGTTTTCCTGCATGGCTGGATGCATTTCCCGCAGTTGGCGGACTGGCCGTACAGATAGCTTGATAGGTAGCATCTGCCTGATATTGAGACGCACATTGCGCCGTGTACAAATGCCTCTATTTCGGTGCTGACTTTTCTTTTTATGGCGCTGATATGTTTTAGTGAGAGTTCGCGGGACAATATGAGGCGTTTTGCGCCAAGGTCTTTGTAAAATCGGGCTGTTTCTGTATTTGAGATATTTGCCTGGGTGGAGATGTGGAATGGGAGACCTATGGATTTTGCATATTGGATTGCTGAGGGGTCCCAGACTATTACTGCATCAATGTCTGATTCCTGTGCTGCTGTTATTGTTTTTTGCATTTTTCTGATGTCGTTCTCATAGATGACTGTGTTTACTGTGAGGTACGCTTTCAGGTTGTTTGCATGGGACTCTTTTGCGACTTTTTTTATCTCGCTTAGCCTGAAGCCGCGCCGTGCGCGCATCGTGAGGTCTTTTGCGCCAAAGTAGACGGCGTCTGCATACTTTTTTGCAGCCTCGAGGCCTGAGAAGCCTTTTACGGGGAGGAGGAGTTCAGGTGGTCTGTGCTTCATGGTAATTGTTTGGGTGGATTTTTTTAAAAAGGATTTGGGAGTTTTTAGACAAATATTAAATATTGCGCTTATAAGTATAGGTTCATGCAGACAAAAATTGTTCATGAAGGCAAAGCTAAAGTGTATGTTTATGAAGGCAGGATCACCAAGAAAGATACTGTTTTTTTTAATCCGGAGATGAAGTTTAATCGGGATGTTTCTGTTGCATGCCTGAAAGCGGCCAGAGGGATGACTAATGAGAAGATGGTTATATGTGATTTGCTTTCAGGGTGCGGTATCAGGGGTATCAGGTATTTGCTTGAGGTGCCGGATGTTGAGATTGGGGTGCTGAATGATGCCAATCCGGCTGCGTCTGAGATTATGAAGAGGAATGTGGTTTTTAACAAGGTGAGGAATGCAGTTGTGGAAAATATGGGGGGAAATGTGCTTTTGTCTATGCATAATAATAAGTTTAATTTTGTTGATGTTGATCCTTTCGGGTCGCCTGCGATGTTTCTTGAC
>CBDUVR010000050.1:0-8270 GCA_965370705.1 uncultured archaeon
TAAATATAGTCAATGATCTTATGCTTTATCTGCTCGTGTATGAGCCATGCGAGAAGTATCACAGCGTCCAGTGCAAGCATAAGGGTCGTACCAAAACTATCTGCTTTCACAAGATTCAGTCCCATCTTTACAGTGCTGAATGGATAGAACGGCATAATGTAATCTATCAAAAGAAAGTCAAGCATAAGATGTATCACATACCCCGCTGTTATCATAACACCTGCTTTATATGCCTCTTTTTTCCCCAGATAATGCAACCCCGCAGTCATCACCAGAAGTATCAGCGGGATAAATATCGAGTGCGTTATCGTACGATGAAATATCATGGGCGACAAACCAGTAAAGCAACTCACCACAAGACCTACAGCCACATCCAGATCAGGAAGTATGCCGCCGATTCCACAGAGAAGTATATGCTTATTCGTGAAATACTTCTTATCCTTCATCCTGTAATCCCGGACGATATCAGCCAGAATAATTGGTATCAATATATGGGTTGCTGCATTAGGCATATACTCTCTATGAATACTGGAGTTAATATGTATTTCTGATGATTTCTACTTTTCTTCAAACATTGAACGAATCTTTTTCCCGGTTATTTCAAGGTCATGCGTTCTCTCACTCTCACGCATCTCATCCAGCCTCTTACATCCGCCCCTATACTCATCCATCCACTCTCTCGCAAACTCACCTGACTCTATCCTATCAAGCACATCAACCATCGCCCTTCTTGACTCCTCATTTATTATCTTCGGGCCAACAGTCCTCCCGCCATATTCCGCAGTATTCGACACCACACCCCACATATGCACAAGTCCCCCCTCATACAAAAGATCAACTATCAGTTTCACCTCATGGAAACACTCAAAATAGGCAATATGCGGCGGATATCCTCTCTTCACAAGAGTCTCGAAAGCAGCTTTCACAAGCTCAGTCACACCGCCGCAGAGAACGGCCTGCTCCCCGAAAAGATCAGAGCACGCCTCCTGCCTGAATGTGCATTCAAATACTCCCGCTCTCGTGAAACCCATTGCTTTTGCCATCTCAAGCGCGATTTGCCCCGCATTTCCTGTTGCATCTTTCTCCACTGCTACAAGACCCACCACACCAGTCCCCCCGGCATACTTCCTCCGCACCTCATTACCCGGACCTTTTGGAGCGACCATTATCACATTAACTCCATCAGGCGCCATTATCTGGCTAAAGGCAACATTGAACCCGTGCGAAAAGCTCAAAGTCTTCCCCTCCGCAAGCTGCCCCTTTATGCATGCATCATAGACCTCCTTCTGGACCTCGTCAGGTACAAGAATATGGATTATATCTGCCTGCTCTGCAGCTTCACCAATCACCATCACATCCATGCCGTCATCCACTGCCTTCTGCCACGACGCACCATCTTTTCTCAAGCCGACTATTACATCCAGCCCGGAATCCCTCATGCACTGCGCCTGCGCCATCCCCTGGCTGCCATAGCCAATCACTGCTACTTTTTTATCTTTGAGTATGTCTGTTCGGACATCATCATCGTGATATATTTTTGGTTCCCCCATATTTCACACCTCTCGTATTGTATTGCACTGCCTTTTTTGTATAGCATTGCATCATTAAGTATCTTCCCCCAACGTTGGTGGTGCCCCGGCATCCTAAAAGGCCAGTCACTCTTATCACCTGCGGCGACTCAATTGTGTTAACTATTAACGTACGCGCCCGTGCATATGGAATAACAAACATCCTTGAGAGCATCACACTTTCAAAGCGATTGTTTTTAGTGTGTTGAAATGTTGTGATATCTCTGTTTTTCCTCACATGTTAATCGTTACAATATGATTCCTGCGTTCTTGGTTAATGCTTAAACATATAAATGATCATGCCATAATATTCAATATCAAATTTTATTTTGATATATCAATATAGTTAGGACGGTGATAATTTGACAAGAGTAATTGCAGTTGCATCAGGAAAAGGCGGGGTAGGTAAAACAACAGTCACTTCAAATTTGGGTTCTGCGCTGACAGAATTCGGCCAAAGGGCGCTTGTGATGGATACAAATTTAACGACCCCTAATCTAGGCTTTCACCTCGGGGTGCCTCTTTATCCAAAAACACTCCACGACGTTCTGAAGGGCGAAGCATACATTGACGAAGCAATATATGTACACCCGTCAGGCCTTAAAGTGATTCCTGCAGGAATTTCCATGGCAGACCTGAAAAGTACTAACCCAAAAGACTTAAGTAAAGTTGTTCTTGACCTGGTCGGTGACCATGATGTCGTATTGCTGGACTCCGCAGCTGGTCTCGGCCGCGAGGCTGTTGCAGGCATAGAATCCGCAGACGAACTGCTCGTCGTCACAAACCCGGAACTGCCTTCTGTTACAGATGCCCTCAAAGCGATAAAGCTGTCTGAAGAAATGGGAACGCACGTTCTTGGTGTCGTCCTGAACAGAGTAAAAGGAACAAAGTCAGAGCTTTCTGTTTCAGATGTCGAATCTCTCCTGGGTTACCCTGTAATTTCCCAGATTCCGGAAGATAAAATGATGCTTGAAAGTCTGGCTGCAAAATCCCCCCTGGTCGCTTACGCACCGAATTCAGCAGCATCACTTGAACTGAAAAAACTTGCAGCAACTCTGGTTGGTGTCGACTACGAGGCACCTGCAGCGCCAAAAGGACCCTCTTTCATTTCAAAGATTTTTGGTTTCCTAAAGAGATGATTTGATAAAGCAGGGTTTCCCCCTGTCTTTTTATGATTTTTTTTCTGTTTTTTTCCTTATCTATATAAATGCAAAAAACCAAGATAGATATTATATGGCAGATGAACAAATCTACAACTACGTGAGACAGAACCTTCGTATGGGATACTCCAGAGAATCCATTAAGCAGGCGCTCGCGTCCAAAGGATATAACACATCAATCGTCGACCAGGTTGCATCAGAGATGACCCGCGGTGCTGCTCCTCTGCAGCAGCCGCTGCCTGCCAACAACACATCTATCATCGACAAAATAAAAGACAACAAGCTAATTGTGGAAATTATCCTCCTGATCATCGCTCTGGTTATCGCAGGCTATGTATTCCTCATCGGGGTTTAGTTACTTGTCCATCTTTTTGCTAGTCAGGCTCTTTATCAACCCCGGCGCATCAATATCATCAAGATAATACGCGACAGCATTCGGCACGAACTTTTTCCACGCCAGTCCGTGAGCCATCCTTCTTCTGATCATGCTTGAACTGATATTTCGAAATATCTCTATATCCTTCACCTTGTAGCCGCCTCTTGCAAACAGGCTTTTCACATGAGAATTGCCAGTGTACACGACATCAAATTTCGGGCAGTGTAATTCCACATGGCCAATCCATAACAAGTCATTATTTACATCCGTAAGTGCAATGATTTTGTATTTCCTTAGAGGAACCTCTGCGTCACCCAGAGCATATTTTATCATCTCTGTCCTCTGGTCATAGGATAATGGATTCTGCTCTGTTCCCGATTCCTGCGCACTTCCCACACAGACAATAACCTTATCACACTCCTTAAGAATATCCAGAACAGCCTTCATATGTCCCTTATGGAACGGCTGGAATCTCCCGACAAATAACCCACACAACATCTATCTCACCCATGGAAACGGTATCAGCTCAACCTTGTGCTTCGACCGGGCAATAAGCCCACACACCATATTCACTGTATCTTCACGAACATTTATTAACTTCGACACTTCAGACCGGGTAAATCCAAGTTCCAGCCCCATCAATATCATGTCAAGCACTTCATAAGTAACTCCCATCTCACCCTCGTCAGTCTGGCCGGCCCACAAGCCGGCACTCGGAGCCTTCCTGATAATCCTCCGGCTGACACCCAGATGCTCCGCCATCACTCTCACCTGCGTCTTATAAAGATCCCCCATCGGCAGGATATCCACACCGCTGTCCCCGTTCTTTGTAAAATACCCTACCATAAGCTCGGATTTGTTGCCGGTCCCAGAAACAAGAAGATTCTTTGCATGCGCAAAATCCCGAAGAACTATCATCCTTACCCGCGCCATTATATTCCCGCAGCCGACCCTGTCATCTGAAAACGAGACACTTCTTACTGATTCATAAATGCTGGTAATATCAACAACCCTGCACTCTACCCCAAAAGAATCCGCAAGTTCTTGAGCGTCTTTTATGTCCTGCTGACTCGTGCAACTGCCAGGCATTATCAGGCCAAACACCCTGCCCTTCCCAAGCGCCTTTACCGCAAGCGCCAGGGATACAGCAGAATCAAGGCCGCCTGAAAGGCCAACAACAACACCATTAAAGCCAGCCACTTGCTCTTTTATGAAACCGGTTATCTTCTCCTCAACTGCCGCCTCATCTATTTTGAAGCACTTCACCGGATCCCTTGCATATAAGTCTTTCACAGAACTCATCTACTCACGTCCCAACATTAACATTTCCTGCAATATCCTTTATCTTAGCAACCAGAGAAAGTGCAGCAAGATAGCTTGTCTTCGGGTTATCAGGGCAGGGCACATTTTTTGTCCGCGCTGTTATCTCCCCGAAATCGCCGGTTATCTTCACCTCATGGCAGTTCGTCCTGGACTCAGGATCCACAACAATCCTTACTCTCGTCTTCCCGGGTCCGATACCTGCAAGCGCAAGCGTTGCAGAGACATTGACATTTCCCGGGAACCCGCGAATTGCCGCAAACACATCACCTTCAAAAATCAACGTCTTCTTCCTTATGGCACTCAAATCAATCTTGTTCCTGGCTATATACGGCGCCCCGGCAAGCCCCTCTTTTGGCTTTGTCGTTGTCAGGACAACCGACGCGATACCATCTGATTTTGCCGCTTTCAGCCCATCAATGCCTGCGATTGCCCCGGACGGAACATAAATGACACAACCTTTTTCTCTTGCAAACTCAAAAATATCCGGATAATCTATAAGCCCGCTCACACTCATTACAAGCACATCCTTTTTTTTGTCAAGCGCCGCAGAAACAACATCCCCGACAGAATCCTTGCATGCGCACTCAACCACAAGATCAGATCTGCCCACAAGACCATCCAGGTTAAGCACAGGAGGTCTGCTCTTCAAAGAAGCAGATAGCAATTCAGCTCTCCTGGCAACAATATCATTTAGCGCACCTAAACACACATTATCCATCTCATCCTCAATAGCCCTTGCCAAAATAGTGCCAATTGCACCGCAGCCGACAATACCCACTTTCATCATAATACCCACACAACTACAATATCTTCAATGACATATCAAGCCACCCCGAAGAATGCGTAATTACACCGACAGATATAAAATCAACACCGCTCCTGGCTGCCTCACGCACATTCTCAAGGGTTATTCCGCCCGAAACCTCAATCTTCGCCCTGCCGCCTATCAACTCCACAGACTTTCTAATGTCATCAACACTCATATTATCAAGCATTATAATATCGCATCCAAAAGGCATCGCTTCATTCACTTCCTTAAGCGACTCAACCTCAATCTCAACTTTTGCCCCGCCTGCATGCTTTGCGCGCCTCAGTGCCTCAGCCACACTCCCTGCAGCCTTGATATGATTATCCTTTACAAGCACCATGTCATACAACCCGAAACGGTGGTTTTTGCCGCCCCCGCAGGTCACAGCATATTTTTCAAGCTCCCTCATGCACGGGTCAGTTTTCCTTGTATCAATAAGCGTCGCCTTCCCGCACTTTTTCACAAACAGCGCTGTATAAGTTGCTATGCCGCTCATTTTCTGCAGAAAATTAAGCGCAACACGCTCACCATTCAGGATTGCCTTCGCGCTCCCGTCAAGCCGGGCTATCTCCTGATTTCTGCTTGCCTTCTCCCCGTCTTTTACAAGAGGCTTAAAGGCAACTTTACCATCCAGCGCACAAAACACTTTCCTTGCAACATCAATACCAGAGATGATTCCTTCATCCCTGCAGATAATCACAGCACGGCATGTCTCATCTCTTGGAAGAATCGCATCAGTAGTAATATCGCCAGTACCTATATCTTCTTCCAGTGCGCACTTTATCAGCTCATCAACATTCATATTAACCTCCACTTGCGTCACAGTCTGCCTTTTGCAGTCATCATACCTTAAAAGCAATGATTAATAAAACAATTCAAACAGGCAAATATGACGCAGATTGCAAACAATGTGGCAAAATTTGCCGCAAAACATATAAGCTTTCCCTATAGATATTGTAGATCTATAGGCGGTGAAAACATATGTACTTTCTAAGGTCCGGCAGGGACTCATCTTCCCTTCAGCTGCAAAAAAAGATTGAAAATTTTCTTTCCAAAAACAATCTGCAATATGAAAAAGGAGCAGACTTTGACAATATCCTCAGGATAGACCCCCGGCATATTCTCATTATCGGCGGCGACAGCCTGATATTGTCTGCCTTCAACGAGCTTGGGCAAAAACAGATACCTCTGCTCGGTATAAGCACAGGCGCAAGCGTGCTCTCAGAAGCAAACAGCGGGAACTACAAAAGCATAATCAAAAATATAGAGAAAGGAGAATATACAGTACAGGAAAGGACGCGCCTTGTAGCCCATTACAACAGCAGCACAACTCCTTTTGCACTCAACGAGATAGGCATATTCCCAAAAAGAAGCGCAGAACTTGTAAGATACACTTTAAGCATAGACAATGAGCACTTCTTCAAAGACACTGCAGACGGCGTGATTGTCTCGACCCCGACAGGATCGACAGGTTATGCAGTATCAGCAGGAGGCCCCATGGTGATCGATGAGCCGGCAATATTTACCATCACACCAATATCATCAATGCACAGGTCATATCCGCCGCTTGTAGTACCAAACGCATCCGCCATCCAGATATCAGGCATACAGTCAAAATCATCTGTCTGCGCGATAGTTGACGGCATGGACAGGATCACGCTTGACTGCGACTCAATCAGGATTGTAAAGTCCGGATACCCGGCACTGTTCATAATACCAAAATACACGCAATCAATTGTCGACAAACTAAAAAAAAGATCACTAAAGACAAACCACGACAGGATCAAATTCATCCCGCCGAGCGCTAAATTAATATACAAAGTACTCACCTACGAAGGCGGGATGACTCAAAAAGAGATAATAAGAGAAACATACCTGCCTCCAAGAACCGTAAGATATGCCCTCGACCTCTTGTCAAAGAACAGCATAATCAAAAGAAGCCCGAACCTGAACGACATCAGGCAGACCGTTTATTCTGTATGAACCCCCATCACCCATATAAAGGCAGCAGCGCACACAGTATGCGCTCACCCCGCAGCCAGCCATCCGCGCAAATCCGGGGCACTCTGCCTGTCAACTTGAATATTTTATATACAACCTAAGCCAATAATTTCAGGCAAGAGTTGAAAAAATCCCAAAGATGTAGCCATGAAACGCAAAGGTGCGATCGTCATCTCAGAAGCAATGCTCCTAGCCTTTGGAATAGTGATATCATTTATATTAATGGCAACAATGGGCTCCATGATCTTCAGCAGCCAGGCCAAATCAGCAGACAAATCTGCGCTGGCCTCTGTCGCAAAAGACATTGCATTCACCATTGACGATGTAGCAGCAGAAGCAGGCAGCGTCGCAACAGTTTACAAACTGCCAAAAGGTATGAAAACAGATATTGAAGTTGACTACAAGCTCCTGAAAATCAGTGTGGATAACAAAACTTACAGCGCACCCTTTCAGGCACTGACCCACACAAGGCCATACACACTGGATAATCCACGATATATATGCTTTGTAAAAAACCAGGATGACATGCGCATCTCCCTCAGCAAAGGCAAATGCATCTGCACCACGAACGACAAGCACTGCGACCCTGCATGCATTGTCACCGCCAACTGCGACCCGGCATGCAACAAAAACAATGTTGCAGACAATGTATGTGACCGCAGGTGCGCAAGGACACGTGACAGGATATGCGATCTCGACTGCTACCAGAATGACAAAGACGGTATAAACGAAGCACCGGACTGCACCGCAAACAGAGCATCAGACAGGATCTGCGACCCGGACTCCCACATGCAATGGGACGGAATTTGCGACTTAGACTGCCTGGACAATGCAGCATCCCCAGACCCAAAAAAAGCGCTTCTAAAATCAAATGGTATCTGCGACCCTGAGTGCGCGATTGATAATGACGGGAACCGCGCAGAAGATATTAAGGATGACATATGCGATATTGACTGCCTCTACGACGGAAAAGACTGGATCAGCGACGGTATTTGCGACCTTGACTGCGCACAAACGAATCTCCTTTGCGACCC
>CBDUVR010000051.1:0-8228 GCA_965370705.1 uncultured archaeon
ACCTTTGAGCAAGTTATATAAACCAAAAAAACAAAACTAATAGATAATAAATAAAATTGGTGGGTGAAAGACATGGTATGGATAACATATGCAGTATTAATTGGTTTAATTTTTCTTTTGGGCATAAGAATAGTCCGCCCAACAGAACTCGGCGTAATTGAAAGGCTCGGGAAGTACACAAGGACAGCAAACCAGGGATTCCACTGGATTATCCCTCTAATTTACAGGATGACAAAAGTAAATGTGACCGAGCAGATGGTCGACGTAGAGCCGCAGACAGTTATCACAAGAGACAAGCTTAATGTAGTAGTTGACGCAGTTGTATACTACCAGATAAAAGATGTTGTAAAATCAATATATAATGTTGACAACCACAAGGTCCAGCTGACTTCTCTTGCAAGAACCACCCTGAGAGCCGTCATAGGCAAGATGACCCTGACTGAAGCCAATGAAAACAGGGACGAGATAAACACAAAAGTTGAAGCAATACTTGACAAGGAAACCAAAAGCTACGGCGTTGAAGTCCTGCGCGTTGAAATCCAGACATTAGAGCCGCCCCAGGATGTACAGGAATCCATGAACCAGGTTGTAAAAGCAGAGCAGGAAAAAATAGCAGCGCGCGACTTTGCAAATGCCACAGAAACCAGGGCCGACGGAGATCGCCGCGCAGAAATAAAAAAAGCAGAAGGAATAAAACAGGCGCTCATACTCGAATCCGAAGGCAAGGCAGAAGCCATCATAAAAGTGGCAGCAGCAAGAGCAAACGAGATACAGGTCGTGAATGAGTCAATAAACAAATACTTCAAAAACGAGGCGCAGATATACAAGAAACTCGAAACCACAGCACAATCCCTTGAAAGAGGCTCAAAATACGTCATAGACTCAAGAAGCAACATCATGAACGTAATCAGCGACGTTGCCGGAGTAGCGCCCCTGCCAGTAAAGAAACCCCCTGCAAAGACAGACAGGTCCGACAAGCCAAAGATGCAAAAATAGCGCCGCCATTTACATATAAAAACCTGCTACTCGTACCTAAGCGCATCAACAGGCTTCAGTTTCGAGCCATTATACGCAGGAACAACCCCGGAAACCACGCCAATGATAACTGCAACAGAAAGCGCCATAACTACAGACTCCATACTGACTAATGTTGTCGCCCCCCCTTTTGCCATCGGCATACTGCCGCCCATAAGCATTGGCACAAACCCAGAGAGCACAACACCGAATACAACACCAATTAGCCCCCCCACAAGCCCGATAAGGCCTGCATTCAAAAGAAAAATCATAAGAATATCCGTGTTTCTTGCCCCAATGGCTTTCATAATCCCTATCTCTTTTGTCTTCTCAAGAACAGATGTAAACATCGTATTTGCAATCCCGACAGCACCAACAAGAAGAGAGACAGCAGCAATTGCAGTCAAAAACAGTGTCATTGAGCCGAGCATTTCAGATCTCATCTCCTGGAACTGTTTGCTTGACGAAACTGTAAAATCCTTGTTTTTCTCAGTCACATGCCTTGTCATCATCAGCTTATGCTCAATTTTCTCAATAACATAATCAAGTTCATCTTCATTTTTGATTTTGATAACAATAGAATCATAGACCCCGTTTTCCTTGTCATCAAGAACCGTGTATGCCATCTGCAATGGCATGATGATGCTATTGCTTGAATCATCGAGTATACCCACAATCCTGAATGCCTTATCCTCAATATTGACCATCTTGTTTATGCCAAGGGGCTTGTCAAAGTAACTGTCTGCCAATCTGGCGCCGATGACAATGACATTCATATCAGCAGGGCCAAGCATCCTTCCGTCCCTCAACTCAGTTGTGGTTATCTCAGACCACACTTTCTGATCCACCCCGGTAAGGGTAACAGAGCCGCTCTTGCCAAGATAATAAATCTTCACATTACCTCTGATATTAGTATCAATTAATTCAATATCCGGGATACCCTTCAGTGCCTGCACATCAGCCCTGTCCAACACAACCTCCTCCTCAGTAGCTGTGGAACCTGAACTACCGGGGCTCGCCTTTCCATGGCTAAATACCCTGCCCTTGGAAAACCCGGCAGTAATCGTGAGTATATCTCCGCCAAGACCGCTCATTTGAGCCTCCATACTCTGCTGAAGGCCCGCGCCAAGTGACATGATGGCAATTACTGATCCCACACCTATGACTATGCCAAGAATAGTAAGCCAGCTTCTAAGCTTGCTGTGTATTACCATATTAAGTGCATGTTTCAGGCATTTACTTGTTTTCATTTTTTAACCTGCTATTTTAATTTCTTTTTTCTGTGTCTTCTGTACAGAAAAACGACAATAATTGCTCCAAGCCCTAATGCAATCCATTGAATCGTTGTAATCGCCTTTTGCGTTGGATTCACCTTTCCTGTTCGTGACAAGCTGGCAGATTTTGCATCTGTTTCACTGTTGGCATTAATGCTGACAACATTTTTTACAGTTTTTCGCTCACCCATTGTATCTGTATAGGCAATTTCAATTTCAATTGTATTACTCTGTATGTCCGGCATTGTCCTGTTGCCAGCTAGATATTTTGCTTTTCTTTCATCAGTGATTTTACTGTCCTGCTCCAAAGATGACGGAACCCTGCTTTGCTGCAGATTAAAACTTGCAACAGTATAATCTCCCTTATTCAGGTTGCCGATAATAGCTGAATTCGAGCCGCTGACTTTCCAGTTTTTCTGTTCAGGAACAATTACTGAAACAGAATAAGCAGGATTACTGCCTATATTTGCAATACTGAAAGAGTACTCACCCATTGAACTCTCTGAAAACGCAACATCAAAATCTGTTTCTCCCCCGACATACACTCCGGCAATTGTTGCTATCTCTTTTTCTTCTCCTGTAATGGAATTATCATATTTCAGGCTTAGCTGGAGTTTATACAGTCCGGGTTCTGCATTTGAATCTGCAATGACATCATAACTCAGTTCGGTTTTTTCAGAAACATCGAGATACTTGATATATTTGGTATTATCAGAACCAACCGGAAGGATTACATCATCTTCATTTTCCCATGAAAATGTAAGATCCCTGAGAGGTGCAGAGCCGACATTGTTAATTGTAAACTTCATATTCGTCTGCCTGCCGGGCACAAGTTCAACCTTGTCAATATAGATTATTTCTGCACTTTCCCTGTTTGCCACATCAATAGTTATTGTTTTCTCCACTCTTATCTTGTCTCTTTTACCTTCTTCATATTCCCAGACTTCTAATTCATATTCTCCCTCGTATGCATCCCTGTCAACTCTAAGTCTGAATTTAACTATTCTCATATCAGAACCATCCTGGTATGGTTTAATTGTACCTACTTCCTGTATCGGGCTCTCTCCCGGAAGCATCTCAAAAGGATATTCTGGTCTCAACTCCAGCATTACATTTTCAGCAGATTCACCCCCCTTATTTTCAACGCCAATCCTTAGCTCCACAATATTGCCTGCAATAGCAGGATCAGCATCCTGGTTTATCAAACTCACACTTACGATTTTACTGTCAGCGGAATCTGCAAATGCCGCACCTGCCAGGCAAATTACCATTATCAGCATCAAACCAAAAATATATTTTGTTTTCTCATTTAAATCCATAGTATTTTTTCCACTCATTTCAACACCTCTTTTTTTCTCTGTATTTTGTGATTTTGCTCCATTCTAACGACTTTTCCATCCTTAAGCTCAATTATATTGTGGGCATATTCTGCCAGATGCAGATCATGCGTCACCATGATAACTGTTTTTCCTTCTTCTTTCCATATCCTTTCAAGCATATTAAGAACATCTTTACCTGTAACACTGTCCAGCGCACCTGTCGGCTCATCAGCAAGAATGATTTCAGGATTCCCGACAAGACATCTAGCAATCGCCACCCTCTGCTGCTGCCCACCGGAAAGCTGCGACGGCAGATGATGCATTTTGTCCTCCAGCCCCACAAGCTTCAACACTTTTTTTGCCTGCTTTCCTGCGGCGTCGTCATCCACTTCCTGCAATTCCAAAGGCAGAACCACATTTTCATACGCAGTCATATTTGGCAGCAGATTATACTGCTGGAAAATAAACCCTATGGTTTTGCCCCTCAGTGTTGCCAGGTCAGATTCACACAAATCAGCAATATTGCGCGATTTTAAGAAAATACTTCCTTTTGATGGTGTATCCAGGCAGCCCACAAGATTCATCATCGTGCTTTTACCTGATCCGGATGCCCCGACAATCGCGACGAAATCACCTTTTCTGATTTCAACACAGACACCCCTGAGTGCAGGCACTTCTACTTCACCCATCTGGTATATTTTCCAGACATCCTTGAGAACAACAAGTGCATCATCTTTTTTTCTTGCGCCATCTTTTGGTTTTGTCACTGCAAATCCCTATTACCTATACATTAATACATATCTTGGGCATCTATTTATTTCTAATCCGATCGCGCATCCCGTGCATGCAATGCCCTTTGTCAAAACCAAGTTCTTCTCTAAGCTCTTTTACAGTTTCATAATCCCTGTTTTGCCTGGCTTCATGAAGCTTTACAAAAGTGCCGAAGTTTTCCTCTGTTACCTTGTCAGCTATTCGCGGAGTTCTTTCAAAGTTGCCAATCGCGCTTTTCCATGCATTGTAGTCCCCTGTTTCCAAAGCCTGCTCTACTCCATCTCTTCGCTCATTCATCGACTCTCTTCTTTCAGACCTCGCATCATGTCTTTCTACAATTTCTCTGAATTTCTCCTCTGTCATTGTGCCGGACATTGCATCTTTCCATGCATCATAATCATTGTTTTCAACTGCCTGTCTTATTGCCTCTCTCGCATCGGAAAATCCGCATCCACCATACCTGCCGCCAAAAGCAGACACAATTCCTGCTGATGCAACCAGGCCAATCATGAGGAGACCCGCCGCCACTAACATTGTTGGTTTGTTCATTTTCTATTACACCTCTTATATGTATCCTTTTATCTGTATTTTACTCTCCCATCCAAAAGGTTTATATTTTTACGGACAAAGAGTGATACACTATGATACGATACAGGATATAAACGTTTCCTGACACAACCTGATACGATACCACATGAAACGTATCAAAATACGTGATACAATGATAAAAAACAAAAGAAATCTCCAAAGTTATGTAATGATACTGTGCTTTATTTACGCAGGCATATCCGCATTATTATTCATCTACCAGCTATACTTCTGGGTAAGAAGAGGAATGGCGCCACTGCCAATCAATTTACCTATCACTGTTACAGCAGAAAATTTCATCAATGAAAGCATCCCAAGAAGATTCACAGGACCTCGCGGAATACAAATGAATTCCTCAATTATTTTAGCAGTGTCATTCACGGGCACCATTATCTCTTCACTAGCAGGAATCACAATAATGGACCTGGTAAAGAAAAAAGAAACAAAAGAAATCAGGACAAAAACCATGGACGTCATGCTAATGCCAGAAGAGAAATTAATCATTCTGCTCCTGAATAAAAACAGCGGCGAACTCTCCCAGTCAGAACTTGTAAAGCGCTCAAAATTATCAAAACTAAAAGTCAGCAGAGTAATAAAGAGACTGGAAATGCTGAAAGTAGTCAGCAAACATCCATACGGCGTAACAAACAAAATTGTCCTGGAAAAGCACATGCAAGAGAGTAATTGATTCCTCATATTCGTATCTTTAATGGCTCATCGCACATTCAAAAGCAAAATAGGTATAGCCAAATATACCACACACACATCGGTATTTAGAATACTGAGATATGCCTATTTTACGGTATTTGAAATACCGATGACTTTTGAGCAGGCACAAAGCTAACTTTCGTTAGCGCAATAGTATCAAAAATGATAATCATGTTCAAATAAAAGTTTTGTCTTGTTTTGGAATTTAATCTGGTTTCACTCCTCTTATTTTCCGAAAATAAGCGGGGATTACAATCAGATGATCCTCATTTCTTCATCCTCTTGAGCCGAAACACATTCTCCCGCTCCATCTCCTCCAACCGCAGCCGTATAAACGCAGCCTGCTCCTTCATCCGCGGGATGACTGAAAACTCTAACGCATTAACTCTCCTTTTCGTCTTCTCAATCTCATCAAGCAATTTAAGAATAGTAGTCTCAACTTCTGCTGCAAGAACGACCTTATCAACAACATGCTCGTACGCATAAGCAGCCTCATCAATCCTTGAACTTGACGCAATCAGCCCGTATCCTCTCTCATGCATATGCTTGACAACACCAGTAGACGATATCTTCGGCACAACAACACCCATCACATTCTTGCTAGTTACCTCTATTCCCGGGCACTTCTTCAAAGCCATTGCATAAGACTGCACACAAAGGGCCCCGTCAATAGACTCAGCAACATCTACGCACCGCTCAGCCTTGACATATTCAAAAGTAAGTTCCGACCTCACACTTTTAGCTTTCTTCAAAGTATCAAAAAACTCTAAGATAAGCCCATCCCTCTTCTTCTTAAGCAGGTTATATCCTGCATCAGCTAACTTGATGCTCTTTTTAAGCTTCATCAACTCAGACCGCGTCGGCTTGATATCCTGCGCCATAATCACGTCGCCTTGCCCTTATAATATTTCTCCTTTATCTTGGGACTGACCCTTGTAAGCTCATCCTCTGGAATTGAGGAAAGCAGATCCCACGAAATATCAAGAGTCTTCTCAATGGTCCTGTCCTCTTTCTTGCCCTGCCTGACAAACTTATCCTCAAAAGCAGCAGCAAACTTCAAAAGCCTCTTATCGCGCTCAGAAAGCGCCTCTTCACCAACAATCGCAACAAGCCCCCGTAAGTCGCGCCCCTCAGCATACCCTGCATACTGCTGGTCAGACACATTTTTGTGGTCCTCCCGCGTCTTCCCTTCACCGATACCGGAATTCATCAGCCTCGAAAGCGAAGGCAATACATCAACAGGTGGGTAAATATTGTTCCTGTGCAATTCTCTTGAAAGCACAATCTGCCCTTCAGTAATATATCCGGTCAGATCGGGGATCGGGTGCGTAATATCATCCCCCACCATAGTAAGGATAGGAATCTGGGTAATAGACCCTTTCCTACCCTGTATCATCCCTGCCCGCTCATAAATAGTAGCAAGGTCAGTATACATGTACCCCGGGTACCCCCGACGTCCTGGCACTTCCTCGCGCGCAGCCCCGATTTCACGAAGCGACTCGCAGTAATTAGTCATATCAGTCAATATCACAAGCACATGCATATTCTTCTCATAAGCAAGATACTCAGCAGCAGTAAGTGCCATTTTCGGCGTAATCAGCCTCTCGACAGCCGGGTCATCCGCAAGATTCAAAAACACAACAGCCCTCTCAAGCGCACCAGTCTGCTCGAAATCCGAGATAAAATACTGCGCCTCTTCATTCGTGATGCCCATCGCAGCAAACACAACCGCAAAATCACCCTTCTGCCCGACCACTTTTGCCTGCCTTGCAATCTGCAGGGCAATCTCATTGTGTGGAAGACCTGAACCGGAAAATATAGGCAGCTTCTGCCCCCGGACAAGCGTATTCATAAGGTCAATCGTGGAGATGCCGGTCTGGATGAAATCAGCAGGCGGAGAACGCGCATACGGATTAATTGCCGCACCCATGATACTCATCTTCATTTCAGGAACAATCTCAGGCCCGCCATCTTTAGGCTTGCCTGCACCTGAAAGAATCCTCCCGAGCATATCAGGAGAAACAGGAAGCTCAATGGTCTTTCCAAGGAACTTCACTCTTGAATTCCTGTCAATGCCGCTCGTACCTTCAAATATCTGAACAACCACGATATCTTTTGAAGTATCAAGCACCTGCCCGCTCTTCACATCGCCGTTAGGCATAGTCACCCTGACAATTTCACCATAGCCGATATTCTCTGTCTTTTCAACAAAGATAAGAGGCCCTGCAATCCTTGTAATCGTCTTATATTCTTTCGCTGTCATTTAAATCACCATCATCTCTATTTATGTATTTTAAATTTATTTCATCATAACTTTATCTGTAACGGGTCACCATCATGCTGTAACCTCCCAGTGACCCCCTTTATCCGGACCAATTCGTTTCAGCAAACCTTTATCCTTTAATTTCCTTATATTCTCCTTGATTTTTCTTTCAGAAATACCAATTCCTGAAGATAAGTATTTTGCTGTTGCATTACTATTCTTATTTAATTCCTCTAATATTTTCATTTGGTTTTCAGTGACCTTTTCAGTGACCTTTTCAGTGACCTTACC
>CBDUVR010000052.1:0-8022 GCA_965370705.1 uncultured archaeon
AGGGATGTTCCGGATGCGCCGAGTTCTTTTAGGTAGTATGTGAAGTTTATTGTTTCTGTTATCATGATGTCTGTTTCTGAGGTTGTGCTTGATGCGGATATTGGTATGCGGTAGCTGAAGGAGGTGTTCCACCAGTCGGGTGCGATTATCAGTACATCTTCGTTTGGACCGTATTCTTTTTTGTCGGTTATTGCGCGAATTGATAGTTTTGATTCGACGCTGAAGTATTGGAGGTTGTCTGATGTGTCGTTTTCGAGACCGAAACCGTCGTTTGCCCATATATAGTAACTGTAGGCTCCATTGAGCCAGGCAGTGTAATTGTATTCCCATGTGCCTGACTCGTTTGTCCCGGCAACCAGGGTCATGTCATAGGATTCTTCGCCGTAGATGCTGTGGTTTATGTATATTTTGGCACTTAATATCTGGTTTGTGTCATTTATCTCTGCGCTGACTTTTACAGGGTATCCGTTGCCGACAGTGGCTGGTGTGTCCTGCAGGTTGAATATGAGTGTTATGTCGTGGACGTGGATGTTTGTTGTTGTGTCGGAAGGGTTTGTGTATAGGGTTTGGCTTCCGCTGTAGGATATGTTTATTGTGTGGATGCCTGTGGTTGAGCTTAAGGGTATCTGGTAATAGAAATATACCCATCCCAGAGAGTCTGTGGTGTTTGTGCCCATCAGGATGCTGTCTGTCTCGTCTATAAAGTCTATTGTTTCGCCGGAGAGAACTGTGTTATTGTCGTAGCGCAGGCGCGCTTTTATTCTGATTGTCTGGCCTCTTATCGGGTCGTACGGTTTTGAGGGGGTGTCGAGGTTTATGACTTCGAGATTGTAGAATGCTGTATCTGCATATATGTCTATGAGTGCATAGTCATCGTCGTAGCCGCCTTCTGTTGCATTTGAGGAGAGGTTTATTCTCTTTTGGCCGGGTGGGTCTGAGAGTGGTATTGATACGGTTATATTGTTCCAGCCTGTGTCTTGTGAGTCAAGAGTTCCTATGTATTCGTTGAGGTTTCCGGAGGTGTTTGACCATGTTGGGGGGATGGACCAGTTGAGTGTTACGTTTGTCTTGTTTGTCGCGCCCTGATAAGTTGTTTTTCCGTAAATGTTTTTGTTTGTGTCTCTTGTGATTTTTGAGGGGGGGTTGAATATTACAGTGATGAGGTCTTCTGCGCTTAGTGCCTGAAATATGGTGTTCTGTACTTCGGCCCAGGTATGCGATTGGTTGCCTGGGTTTGTGTATCTTACTGTGATGTTTATGTTGTAGTCGGCGGGCGGGGTGGATGCTGTTGTGGATATGTTGAACGGGGCATGGCTTGTGTTGCCTTGTGTTATGTTTCCAAGATAGCAGTAGTCTTGTGCAGTCTGTCCTGCCAGTGTGCAGTTGCATGTTATTCCTGTCGCTTTTGGGCAGTTGACTGAGATGTTTACAAGTGTCAGGTTCATGTTCCATGGATTGTGTATTGAGGAGTTGTATGTCCCTTTGTTTCCTACTATGACTTTGAAGGGGGATGGGTCTGTCTGGTGGCTGAAGTCGTTTGCGGGCAGGTTGTGGAGGGTGAATGTCTCTGTTGTGTTTTCAGATGTTGTTCCTGACCACAGTAAGGTTGTATTGAATGTGTATGTGCCGGATGTTTCGCTTTCGGGGATGATGTAGCCGTATGAGTTGTTGTTGAATGCTGTCCTGCATGTTGTGCCTTTTTCGAGGAATGATGCGCAGAATTTGTTGTCGTTTGGGCCCCATGTGACGATGCTGTTTGAGGGATTGAGTATGTTTGAGGTTATGTTGACGTCTGTTGCGTTGGCGCTATTTGCCAGGCTTGTTATGTTTAGCCATGTTATGTTGTCGAGTGTCTCGTATTCGTTAGTTGAGTATGTGTTCTTGTTTTCATATTCTACCTGTGCCTGGCTTACTGTGGATACGAGTACGTATTCTATTTCGCCTGCTGAGATGTCCGGTGCTGCGTTTGGGCTTGTTGCGTTGCATCTGATCCTGTATTCTCCTGGTTCGTTTTCTGTGATTGTGAATACGAAGCCTTTGATTTCGCCGTTTGAGATGGTTCCTGCGCTGTATGATTCATCGCCTGTTGTGAGGTTGGATGTGGTGTTTGGCATGTTGATGAAGCCAGTGCAGCCAATGCCTGTGCAATATTGCGGGTACATGACAACGTCGCTGCACTGGCCAAAGGCGCATGTTGCGTTGCATGTCTGGGTGAATGTTGCGCCGGGGTAGCCGTATATTGTTGATGTGGGAGATGTCATGTTTGCTGTAAGTGTGACGCTGCTGTAGGATAGGTTGACTCTGCTGTTTCTTGCGCTTGTGTCGTAGCCGATTGTGAATATGAGGTTTTTTGAGCTTTGGGAGCCTGCGTCATCTGAAACATAGGGATGTATCTCTGCAAGTATCCTGTGGCCTTTCGGGAGGATGTAGTTTACGTTCGGGAGTGTGAAGAGGTATTCTGTGTAGGTCTCTGTGTCCATTATAACGTCTGTGTCGTTGGTTGCTATAGTGGTTGTTGATGCGTCGCCAGGGTCGAAGTCGATGAGTTTTACGTAGTCTATGCTGATCTCGTCTTTTGAGGGGTTGTCGCTGTTGATGTACATCCACAGGGAAAATGTCTGGGTGCCTGTGATGTTTGTGTCGTAGTCGAATACAGGTGAGTAAAACTTGTAGTATGGGCAGTCTTCGCTTGAGCAGGTGTTGCTTGAGAATGTTTCTTCTTTTAAGGTTGTGCCTGGTGATGTGTCGTTGAAGAGGCGGTTTGTTGTTGTTCCAAGTCCGGCAGTGAGCGCAGGGTCAACCCAGTGGAGGTAATATGCAGGTGTTACGATGCCTGCGTTTGCTGTTGATAGGAGCATGAATGACACCAGTATTATGACTATCAGGATAAGGTGGCTTCCGGTTGCTTTTACCTGTGATTTGAATTTGCGTGTCATGTTCGTCCCGACCGTGTGAGGTTTCTTATTCTTAGCAGGTTTTTCTTTCTCAATATGTTGTTGTATTTCTGCCTCTTTCTGGGGGTTATTTTTGGTATGTATTTTCTTGCACTGCTGTTTGCAATGAGTAATCCAAGAACTGTCAGAGCCATGAGCGGTGTTGTGAAGGAGCCAATTGATGCGAAAGTGGCAAAGTATCCTGTTATTTTGCTTAAAAATGATGTTTCTGTCTCGCCTGTGTCAGATAGTTGTGTTGTGTTTGTTTCTTCAGTATGGTTTTTTGGTTCATCGCCTGTTTCGGGGTTATGTTCGACAGTGTCCTGACTTGGAGTGGTTTCTGGTTGTTCTGTCTCTGTCTCTGCGGTGGTTTCGTCACTGTATGCCTGGGCTGTTCCTGCGCTGGTTGTGGCTGCGGATTTGCCTGAATCGTTGTCGTTGCCAGAATTGTCGCAGGTTATGGTGTATGTCTTATATGGTGTGGTGACTGAGTTATTGTCTGTGTCTTTTGCGCGCCATGAGTATTTGTGCTCGCCGCAGGCAAGACCTGTTGTTTTGTATGTGTATGTGCTGCCTGATTTGATTGTGTTGTTGAATATTCTGCTGTTGAGTTCGAAGGCAGCGGATTCTATACTGTAGTCGTCTGTCCAGTCTATGGTGAATATGTATTCGGTGTATGTTTTCCATTCGGCTGGTGATATGGGGGATTCTGTCATGCCTGACCATTGAGGGTCAGATGGTATGTAGTTTATTTTGAGTGTGTTTGTGCCTGCTTCGGATTTCAGGCCGTATAGGTACAGGGTGCCGGTGTCGCTGTTGTAGGTAAATCTTTTGTCTGTTAATGTTTGCCCATTGTATTCTATGCCTGAGAGCACCCTGTGAGTGTCTGGGATTAAGTGGGTTTCGTCTATTATGTAATCCCAGACGTCGTTGTTTTTGATTGTGATTGTTCTTGTGTTGCCCTCCTGATAATTTGAGGTCACACTCAGGTCTAATTCTTCCCGGATGCCGTTTTTGTAGATTACTTCTGCTTTTCCTGAATCTTTTAGTTGTGTTTTTTCAATCTCGTTTTCTTTCATGCGAAGAATTGCGTCGTCGAATGTTTCGGCTCCTGCTTCTGTCTCGCTTGAGACAGATGTGAATATGCGGGTAGAGATTGTTGCTGATTTTCCAGGTTCAAGATTCTTTGGGTTGAACTTCAGGGAGATTGAGGGCGTGGTTAGGTATAGTTCGTATATGAGTTCTGTGGCTGGGTTTGTGTATGGCGGCAGGGGGAATGTTTTGTCTCTTATGTCTGTGTTTTTGATGTAGAAGGTGTATGGCTGCATGGGGCAGTAGAGGGCGCTCTGGTGCATCTGGTGTTCTATCAGTCCTGTGCATCTTGTTTTTTGCTGATTGAATGTGATTTCTTTTGTGGTGCTTTTGTTGTCATAGAATACGTATAGGCTGTTTAGGTTGTCGTTTTTGAGAATGGCTGTGAGGTCTGTGAGCCAGATGTCGTAGTCCTGGGTTTCTTTTGCGTTGTTTGTGAGTGTGTATGTGAGTTTTGTGTGGCTCCCGTTGATTGTTATTGCTCTTTTGATTGATGTTGTGATGTTTTTGGCATAGAGTTCTGCTGTGTGTGTGAAGTAGTCTGTGCCGATGTATGTTTCTGTTTCTTTGAAGCCTATTTTTGCATAGAAGTCTTTTGGGGTTATGGCGTCTATGAAGTTGTCTTGTGTCTCTATGCGGATGCCCTCTATTTGAAGGGGTATGTTGTATTGTTTTGATGTTCTGTCAAATACTGTCCATTCACTTGCTTCCCCGTTCACTGGTCCGTAGGAGTAGAAGTTGTAGAGGGTTGCTCTTTCGCTTTCTGTGTCGAAGAGGACTGAGCTTGTGCGGCCATATTCGTCTTCTATTTTGAGATTTCCTGGGAAGTGCTTTACAAATGGGGTCTGTGCTATCAGTCTTTTTGTGGTGGTTGTGAAGTGGATGAATGCGTCATCGAATCTTGTTTTTCCTTTGTGCTGTCCTTTGCCTGAAAATATGGCGGGGCTGCCTATTATTTTTTCGAATGTGGCCTCTACGCCGTTCTGAGTGATTTCGAAGGCGGGCATGGTGGGGGATACGGCTGTGATTGCGCCGTCTGATGTGTATGGCCAGATGACGTGTATGTTGGTGTAGTTTATGGAGAAGTTTGTCGGCAGGATAAAGTGGTATTCTTTTTCTGATGAGAAAAGCCAGGTTCTGTCCGGCAGGTATTGTGGTTTTGCCCATCTGTTCAGGTCGAAGTTTAGGGGGTCTATTGTAGTGTTCCATGCTATGAGGAGTGATAGTTCTGTCTTGTTTTCGATTTCCGGTGCCCTGAAGGTCAGTCTATGGGGATAGACTGATGCGTTTATTGTATAGGATGTTATCGGCTTCTGTAATGCTTTGTCATAACCTGATGTTACATTTAAAATTGTGAATTCATTATCGAGTTTTGTGTCACTGCCTGTATCGTAGATGCCCCACAGGTCAAGAGTTATGTTGTTTTTGGGTGTTTCATTCAGAGTGATTTTATATGCGAGGTGAAATGGTTCGCCTGTTGTGATTGACCATGATTTCTGGAAGTATGTGTTTTTTGGGTATGGAGCGTAGACGTGAGGGAAGTGGAATGTTTCTGTTGTCGTGAGGTTGTTTGAGTCGCCTGCGAAGATTTCGAGGGTTACTGGTCCGCCTGGCCATGTGCTTGTGTTGAGCTTGTATGGAGGGCCGGGTATTTTTATGGTTTCTTCATCTATTTTGTAGGTTGCGTTTGTTATTGCGCCAACGGATGTTATGTTGAGTTCTATTATTGTTCCTTTCAGGATGTTTGTGTTGTTTTCGGGGGAGATTATGTTGATTTTGGGCGGCTTATGGTCTGAGATTGTGAATGTTGTTTTTGTGTGTGATGTGCCCTCAGTGTCGTTTGCCCAGATGTCGAGGGTGTGGGGACCATGGTCCAGGAGAACAGAGATTTCGTCGAGTGTCACAGTGCCTGTGTATGTGGTATCGTCGATTGGCGGGAAGAGCGCGATAGTGATGAAAGTCGCGTTTTCAGATATTTGCGGTGTTGTGAAATTTATCTTTAGCCAGTTGTCGCCAATCTCAGTCCTTGAATAGGTTGTGATGCCTGATGTTGCCAACTCGTCGAGAGACCATACTTGTGTGTTGTTTAAGCAGAGGATGAATTCATCTTTGATGGTGCTGAAATTTTCTTTGGTTGTGATAAGTTCTATACAGTATCCATGCCCTGCATTACCGCTATTGAAAGTCATGTTCGGCTTTACGTAGAGTTCGATGTCGAATGTCTTTTTTTCTGTCTCGATGAACATTGAATGGAGGAAATCGTCGTTTGAGTCGTTTGCGTCGTAAGTGTATTTCAATGCGTTTTTTACAAAAGGGGTGTTGCCTGTGAGTGTGTAGCTGTTTGTGTTACAATCTATGGGTGTTGCGGAATCATAGAAGTGCCAGTGCATAGGATGTGAATCGCTTCCTTCTTTTGTTGTCTCAAAGCCGCTATTTGGAATCATGCTAATGTTCTTTGATACTGTGTCTTTTCCTGATGCAAGGGTGATGTTTGGGCTCCCGTCGAGTGAATACCAGATGGTGTCTGCACCTGCGGCAGAAACATTCAGCAGGGGGTTCCTGTCCGGCATTACGCCATAAGGGGAGTTTATGCTGATAAAGGGAAGTGCGTTAGCTGTTGATGCCAGTATTAAAAGCAAAGCAAAGAGAAGTGTGGCTCTTTTTAATCTGGCGGCATTATTTAAGTTGATTGGCGGCCCCCGGGAAACTGGATTGGAGTCCTGAGAACTCGATTTCACCGGAGGCCATTTATCCTTATTGGATAAATATGATTTTCTGTCTCTTTTTTGGGATGTTTCTGTTTTTTTCATTGTATCACTAAGCGTGAGTTTTCTAGTAAGTGTCATTGACCATGAAGTATATTGTGCCTGTATATGTGCCAAGCATTGTGCTGAGAGGCGTGTCTACCCAGTAATATGTGGTTGTGTTCGTGCCTGAGGACATTGAGGATTGTATCTGGCAGTAGCTGTGTGTCAGGGTCTCGTAGGCTGCGTGTGTTGTGGCGTTCCAGTGCATGTTTGAGACACCTACTTCGTATGAGCCGACTCCTGTGAGGTTTTCGCCTTTTATCCACAGGCCGCCGTCGGCATCGTTTGAGTTTGCGTCAAGTGTGATGTTGTAGAGCTGGTGGGTGTTGTTGAGAGCAGGGAAGGTGTCAGGCGGGGAGACTACGCCGAAGTCGATGCTGGTGAATCCCAATGTCATCAGGAGAATTTTGCCGATTTTGATTGTGGAATCTCCTGTGTCGTTTTTCGTGGGGTATGTTGATGTGAATTCTACGTCTATCTCGTGCTGGTCTCTTAGTGTTCCTGTGGCGTTTACAGACCATGTGAGTGTGCAGGATTCTCCTTCTGACATGAATCCACAGGATTTGGGGTTTGGGCCGTCCTGTATGTAGAGAGGGGTACCTGCACCGACTGGTATTTTTGTGTCTGCTGTCGAGCCAGTACTGTTGTATCTTGCTGTGCCGTTGACGATTCCACAGTCACCGTCTATGCATACGGTTGTCGCGTTTATGGTGAAGTTACGGTCTTTCGGGACGAGTGTGTTGTCGGGGGGGGTGTTGAGCACGGAGTTCATCATCATTCCGATGGCGGTTACATTGTATGTTGAGTAGTCGTAGCTTCCTGCGTTTTTTGATGTGTCGTTTATGAGGAAGTAGACAGGGTATACGCCTGATTCTGCGGGTGTTATGTTGAATACATAGTAGAGAGTCATTGTGTTTCCCTTCTGCAGGAGGCCGCCGTTTGATGTGTCCCATGTCACTTTTCCTTCTGACCATGTGCCGCCGGTTTTTGTGTTCGGGCCGACGATGTACCAGATGTCGTTTACTGCGTCTACCTGCCATGAGGCGTTGAGACCTTCGTGGCATGCCACGTCTCCTGCTACGATATTCCAGTTTGCATCGCCGTCGTTTCTTACTGTGAATTCTGCCCGCCATGTCTCACTCCATTTATTGTCTGCGGAAACGTTGAAATCTATTGTTCTGTTGATGCCG
>CBDUVR010000053.1:0-8001 GCA_965370705.1 uncultured archaeon
TCCCGGTATTAAATGATTCTGCAGTATAAATCCCGTTTGTATTTGATAGGAAAACTGTCATGGGATTATAACCAGAGTCTTTTAGAAATACAGCAAGTATAGTCGCTAACCAGTCATTATCGCTAAATATTTTTACTCCTTTTTTTTCATAAACTATCTCCTCAATGGTCTTTACATCATCTTCATTTATTATAGGAATGATATCAGAAGAGATACAATTTTCAAGTTTTCCTAATAATGCCTTCTTTTGATGTCTTATATCATCATGCGTTATTAGGAATTCTTCAGTTTCTAGGGGAGAAAAAGATTTTTTCCAATCTTCATAGAGTAAAGGTTGCCCAACTATAGAATCCAGTCTTTTCTGCGCCGGTGTCTCTTTTTCTTTTTCGGGTATTTTTTCGTCATTTCTTAGTCTAACTTTTCTTCCACGCCCAATCGCTCCAGATGTTACCAAGTAAAGATTTTTTACTTTTTTCTTTAATTCTTTCATATCTTCTGAAATGCATTGCATATTATATTGATCCCTTTTAGGATTTTTATGTACCATTCCACTTGTTCCTATCTTAACTATAAGTGCATCAACATCTGGGTTGTCAGTGCAAAGTGGATAATTATCAGGATGTTCTTTTTTAAGAATGCCATTAAAAACCAAAAATTCATCCATCGGAATATCTCTGAAATAATCCATTATATCTCCATGATATGGTACATAGTCTAGTCTTGCTTCTATTGCCATAAAAAAAGAATGCGCTGATATATTTATAAATCTATTCATTGTTTACTACTTTATGATACTTATCTGTATCATGAGATGATATAAATGCCCAACTTCTTTAATTCTTCTTTTAGTTGTTTTATTTCTCCTCTAGCATAAATCACACAACTTATGCCACATTCCTTTGCAGCATCCAGATATTTTTCATTATCATCAACATAAGCAATTTCTTCAGGCAGGACTCCTGATTTTTGTATCATTACCTCTACAAACCCCTTCTCCTGCTTGGTCAAATGATAATCATAAGAGTAAACTTCGACATCAAAATATTTTCTGAAATCATATTTCCTGTCAAGATACTCAACTCTGCTTTTAATATTCCCGGAAAAAGCAATAAGTTTGTACTTACCCCTTAGCTTTTTAATCAAATCGAATATGTCTTTATCAAGGATGTAGCTATCATACCACTCTTTTTTAATCACCTGAACATCATATCCCTGCGCAATATTTTTCCGTGCCCATTCCCAGAAATCTTCATCTATAATCAAACCCCTCCGCATATCCATACTTTTTGGAGATTTCAATATTTCAAGTACAATCTCTCTCTCATATCCATATTCTCTGGATAACCTATCTATTAAAACAGATTTACCTTCAGCAAAAAGAACTCCTCCAAGATCAAATGCGATTGCTTTAATCATTTACAACACCGGAAACCACGACCTTAAGGTCGTGGTTGTAGGCGGTTGGAAAGCTTACCGCTGAACCAAAACTCAAACCAATGTGGTATGATGCTTTTTATTTAGGATAACACATATAAAAATAATTTGCCTATTGTTCATTTTAATCTATATAAACAAAAGAATCCAATATATGCGCATAAGAGAAGAGGTGGTTTTAATGGCAAAAAAGAAGAAAAAAGTATCTGCAGATACTGTGGTAGATGTCGTAAGGAAAGTAGCGCTCCTAGGAGTTGGCGTGGCATCGCTGACAAAAGACAAGGCAGAAAAGTTGACGTCAGACCTCGTGAAGAAAGGCAACATCACGCAGTTAGAAGGGCGCAAGCTCACTAATGACCTGATAAAAAAATCCATGGCTACCAAAAAGGACATGGAAATAAGAATAGACAAAGAGCTAAAAAAAACAATGAACTCTGCAAAGTTTGCAAAAGAATCTGATGTGAAGCGCCTTGAGAAGAAGGTAGCGCAACTTGAAAAAAAGCTGAAGGTAAAAAAAGCGCCAAAGAAGAAGTATAAGCTCAACTTGCTAAGATAAAACATCGATTGTTTTGTTTTTTGCAGTTATAGTTAATGGCAAAGCCATCAATCCAAAAAGTTATGTCTTTGACTATATATATTTGTAAACAGGTCTAATCATGATATTCAGGCAGCCATACAAAAGATACAGGCAGATATTTGACATTCTTGTAAAGTACGGTTTTGAGGATCTTGTCAACGCACTTCACATAAAGGAAACTTCTTTTATCAGAAAGCGCTTCGAAAAGCCGGAATACCGGGCTCTTGCAAAGCTGCCTCCTGAAGTGCGCGTAAGAATGATACTGGAAGAGCTTGGGCCGACATTCATCAAATTCGGCCAGATATTGAGCACGAGGCCTGACCTGATACCAACGGAATATGCTGAAGAACTAAGCAAACTCCAGGACAGTGTACCTAAAATATCCTATAATAAGATAAAAGATGTCATTGAGCATGAGACAGGCAAAAAGATAGATGATATATTCCCTTATTTTGAAGAGGAGCCAATAGCGTCCGCCTCTATCGGCCAGGTGCATGTTGCAAAACTCAAAAACGGGAAAAAAGTTGTTGTAAAGGTCCAGAAGCCGAACATTGAAAGAAAAATAGAGAATGACATAAAAATCCTCTATGATATTGCGAGCCTTATTGAAGCCTATATCCCGGAATCAAAACAGCTCGAGCCGAAGCTGATTGTTTCTGAATTTGCAAAAACCATCAGGAGAGAGCAGAACTACCGGCGCGAGGCGCGCAATGCAACACGCTTTCACCAGAACTTCAAGGACAGTAATATACTCCGCGTCCCGGAGGTCCAGTGGGAATACAACACCAAAAAAGTACTTGTCCTTGAGTACATGGAAGGCAAAAGATTCAATGACTATCTTAAATCAAAGCCGAAAGCTGCTTCAAAAAAGATAGTTGCAAACAGAATAAACAGCATATACATGAAAATGATTTTGAGGGACGGGTTCTTCCACGCGGATCCGCATCCTGGCAACATACTCATCCTGAAGAACAACATAGTTGGCCTTGTTGACTATGGAATGACTGGCTATATTGATAGTGATATGCGCACGCAGCTCATAAACCTGATGTATGCGCTTGGAAAGCAGGATGTTGAGAAGACCATCGCATTGTTCTCTGAAATAGGTATGCTCTCAGATGATACTGACTACAGGCAATTCAAAAGCGATTTCTACGAGGTCCTTCATGAATATTACAATACAGAGCTAAAGGAGGTCCGTGTATCTGAGATGTTTGGCGATATTCTCGAGGTGTCCAGAGTTCATAAGGTGCGTCTGCCGCACAATTTCGTATATCTCGTAAAAGTTATAGGAGAGATAGAAAGTGCCTGCCAGCATCTTGACCCGCAGTTCAACCTCACAGAAAGTATCGGGCCATTCCTGAACAAGCTCATACAAAAGCAGATGGACCCAAAATATCTTGTGAAAAACATCCAGGACGGCCTCATATCATTCAACGAATTCATATGGAAAACCCCGAGGAGAATCAACAGCATATTTGACAAGCTTGAGCACGGCAAACTTAAGCTTGAGTTTGAGCACAAAGGTCTTGAGCAGACTAACCGCCATCTTGAGAACGCATCAAACAAGATAACATTTTCCGTAATAATAGCTGCAATTATTGTCGGCTCATCCCTCCTCATCCAGTCAAAAAACGGCGCACTTGTATCTTTGATTGGCACACTCGGCTATGTGTTTGCCGCGCTTCTGGGGTTCTGGCTTGCGCTCACAATAATCCGCTCAGGAAAGATTTGAGTTGGAAAATACGAGTTCTTGAGACATCCTTACAGTAGCCAAATCATTTATAAAGATTATATGTGAATATGTTATTAATTATTGATTGATAACAAAAAATCACAAGGTGACGATGATGGATATTAAAAAGTTGCTGGATGAATTAGGTCACAAAAGCTATGAAGCTTTTTATACTATCCCCACAAGTGATGGTTCCGGCGACTGTATGATAGTTGTTTCTGGTTATAGAAAACCTGCGGGAGTAATGGAAGGTCAAAGTACTTTTAGTAGTACAGGGAATGTTTTGTATAAAAAGGTAGAAGCGCCTACAGAATCTGCATCAATTACAGTATCAGGATGTTGTGATATACAACCAGAAGGAAAGAATATGATCATGGATTCTTTAGAACTTACTTCTCTTATTGTTTATGGAAAAAATGGAACAGGATATTATGTTAATCTTGCAGAGAAAAAGATTACATCTAATGAATTGGTCACAAAAGAACTGACAGACAAGTTGCGCGAAGAATATGGATTGTCTTATGTGCCTGTTGATGAATTCGAAACTGGAATGGGTATTGAAGAACAAGCAGTCTGAATAGTGAATCTATCTGTTTCTGGCATCTGCATAAAGCAATAATCATCTCTATTTTTATTAATTTACATCCAAGAACATCTTATGTTCCTGAAATCAATCCACCTGAAAAACATCCGTAGCTACACAGACGAGCGCATAAACTTCCCAAAAGGCTCGCTTCTGATCGGAGGCGACATCGGCTCCGGCAAATCCACAATACTTCTCGCAATTGACTTTGCCCTGTTCGGTACCCGCCCGAATGAACTGCCTGCATCCTCGCTTCTAAGATGCGGTAGCGCAAGCGGTGAAGTCACGCTTGAATTTACGCTGGACGGCAAAGAAATAGAAATAAGGCGGGTGCTCGAAAAAAAAGGCACCACGATTGCACAGACAGCAGGATACATCACAATCAACGGCACAAGAAAAGACCTCATGTCAACAGGCTTAAAATCAACAATAATCGACCTTCTCGGCTATCCCAGGGCAGACATAAAAGCAGGCAAATCACTGATATACCGCTACACAGTATACACCCCACAGGAGCAGATGAAGCAGATAATGCTCCAGAAGCCTGACGAGCGCCTCAACACAATACGGTCAATATTCAACATCGACAAATACAGGCGCATCCGCGAGAATGCAAGGACAACGGCACGCGAGCTAAAAAAAACATCAGGCCACCTTGAAGGCATTGCCTATAACCTGAATGAAAAGCAGCAAAAAAGAGAGGAAATTGAATCCCACAAAAAGATACTGGTATATGAGCAGAAAAAAATAGAATCAGTCTATGCAAAAATCAGGGAAAACCTTGAAAACAAAAAAAAAGAAAGATCAAAAGTACAGGATACCTTAAAAAAGCTGAATGCACTAACCCGCGAAACGGCGATTAACAAGACGCGCCTTGAAAACCAGGAAAAGACGCTTCAGGAACTAAGAGAAGACATAGCAGATATGGAAGAGAAACTCGCAAAAACAGAAAACAGCCATGACATCGAGCAAAAGATAAAAGAAATCGAAAAACACACAGGACAAAAAGAGACCTTAAAACAAAAAGAACGTGAACTGGAAAACGAGATAAAACACAAAGAGCAAAAAATAACAGAGACCTGCACGCGAAAAAACACAAGCGAAGAGTTCATAAAGAACATAATAACATTATCTGAATGCCCGACATGCGGCCAGGCAGTGCCTGATGCCCACAAGGAAAACATAAAGCAAAAAGAAGAAGAGAAAATCGAGAACTTCAAAAAAATACTCCTTTTGCATGAGGAGGCACTGGGCAAAGTAAAACAGGAACAAGAGAACCTGAAGCAAAAGATTGAGGCTATACATGACAATGAGAAGGCCCTGATAAAACTTAGATTAGATCTCCGGTCCTTAAAGGATATAAAAGAAAGCATTGAGCAAAAGAAACAAAAGCAAAAAGAACTTGATATCTCTGCAGGCGCACTCAAAAAGTCACTCGAGGCACTTGAAAAAGACATTGAGCCCATAAAAGGCGCAGAAGAAAGCTCAGCAAAAATAGAAAAAGAACTTGACATCCTGAACGCGGAGCACACGATTACGCTTGCGCAGGTTGAGAAAGTCAGGCAGCAGATATCGGGAATTGATACTGAAAAGGCATCTCTTGACAGGGAAATACTGGAAAAAACACAGGCAAAGAAAGATTCAGAATCACTGAAAGAGACAACAAACTGGCTAAAAGAATATTTTATACTACTGATGGAGACAATGGAAAAACATATCATGCTCAGCATACAGCGTGATTTCGACATGCTCTTTCGCGAATGGTTTAACATACTTATGGATGATGAAAACCTGCAGGCAAGAATAGATGCAACATTTACTCCTGTAATCGAGCAGAACACTTACGAGACATCATATGATTATCTGTCCGGCGGTGAAAAAACATCAATCGCACTCGCCTACAGGCTTGCACTCAACAAGATTATAAACAACATATCAGAAGATATAAAGACAAAGGACATCCTGATACTTGATGAGCCCACGGACGGGTTTTCAACAGAGCAGCTTGACAAGGTAAGAGACGTTCTTGCTGAGCTCAACCTGAAGCAGACAATAATTGTGTCGCACGAAGAAAAGATAGAAAGCTTTGTGGATAAGACCATAAGAGTGGTTAAAGACAGTCACGTAAGCCATATCATCCAATAATTACAATCATTATATAAAATTTATTCCAACATAAGAAGTGAGGCAATATTTGCGTGGGTAGCAATATGAAATATGCAAAAAATACAGTTTTTGAGATTATTGAACATATTAAAACAGTAGTGGAAGAAATAGATAGCAAAAAAGTTCGTGCGCTCATGGATGACCTTCTAAAGTCAAAAAGAGTATTCATCTACGGCCTGGGCCGCTCAGGCCTGGTTGCACAGGCTTTTGCAATGCGCCTTTCTAACCTGAATTTTCAGGTCTACATCGTTGGCGGCGTTACAACACCTGCTATCAAGAAAGATGACTTCCTGTTTGTAATTTCAGGCTCAGGCAACACAAAATCAATTGTCATGGCAGCAGAGGTCGCAAAAGAAGTTGGCGCAAAAGTTGGCGCACTCACATCAAACCCCGACTCGCAGATAGCACAATTAGCAGACATGATCGTGGTTATCCGCGGCAGGACAAAAGAGCATGTGGAAAACCTGAAGAAAGAATACCTTGTAAACCAGCTTCGCGGCCGGCATGTGCCTTATTCGCCGCTTGGGACATTGTTTGAAGATACATGCCTGATACTCCTTGACGGCGCCATAGTACAGGTAATGCATGAGATGGGCATTTCAGAGAAACAGATGAGAGAGCGCCATACGAATATAGAGTAACGGGTAGAAAAATGTACATAATACCAACAACAAAAGCAGTGCATGTTGCAAAGACACTCAGGGAGATGAACCAGAACGTAATATTTCCAACAGGAAACAGGGATAATAAAAGCCAGTTTCCTGACGGGGAGCTTTATGCAAGGGTAAAAGAAATCAAAGAGCTTTCAGGCGAGCGCGTTGTTGTGCTTCATTCCGGCCAGCCAAATCCAAACAGCGGCCTTGTTGAGTTACACAGCATTCTTGAAATCTTAAACAACCCTATCCATTCCGTACATATCAAAGACAAGGAATATGAATATTCACTAGTCAAGAAACCTTCTTCAATTGAGGTATTTTTCCTGTACTTCCCTTACGGCATGCAGGACAAGGTTTTTGAGACTGGCGAGTGCAATATGGCAGAGTCTCTTGTGAAGATGCTTACTTCTTACTATAATGTAGGCAAGATTTACGTGATGGACCCTCATTTCGAGGGTGCTCGATGGACAAAGAAATACCCTGTTGTCACAGTAAAGTCGCAGGAGATAATAAAAGAAGCGCTGAGGCAGGACAAGATAGAAGATGCAGTCAAAATAGCGCCTGACCTGGGCTCGCAGTCGCGCCTCGACATCAGCGGGTTTTCAAAAAAGAGAATAAATTCATTTGACATTGAGTTATCTTCCAAAACCCCATTGGAAAATCACGTCAATGGAAAGACAGTAATTGTATGGGATGACCTGATAGAGACAGGCGGCACAATGGTTAAGGCTGCGAAAGCCCTGCGCGACATGGGCGCGAAAAAAGTGGTCGCAGTTGCTACACATGGTGTTCTTGAGACAGGCATAAAAAAAATCACAGAATCTTATTCAAAGTTGTACCTGACAAACAC